>CAKUCT010000022.1 GCA_934643765.1 uncultured Oscillospiraceae bacterium | reverse complement strand
CCGTAGAGCTCATTCGTGTCCTTGATGAACTTGCGGTTGAGCAAATGCAGCGGAATATGCTGCGGACAGACTCTGGAACACTCGCCGCAGTCGGTGCAGCGGGAGGTCACGTGGAAGGCCCTGATGATATGGAAGAAGTTTTCTTCAAAGCTGTCGGCAATCGCCTTGTTGTCCGTTCCGAGGTCGTGGTTATCGAACACGCACGTTTCGCACGTGCATGCAGGACAGACGTTCCGGCAGGCGTTGCAGCGGATGCACCGCGACAGCTCCCCGCGCCAGAACGAGAACCGCTCTTCCGGCGTCAATGCCTCCAGCCGCTCCACCTCGTCAAACCGGTGCGATTGCGGACAGTCCTCCCCCTGCTCGCCGAGCAGCTCGTCAAAGATCACAAACTTTTTGCTCTTGCAGGTTCTGCACTTCAAAAGCCATGCATCCTGCTTTTTGATTGTCTCTTCGCCGTAGAGCGTGGAAAGCTTCAGATACGCACCGTCTTCCATGGCCGCCGTCACGCCGGAAATACCGCGCGCGCGGATTTCCTCCATCGAACACATGCCATCGCACTGCACGCCGACAATATAAAATTTTTCGCGCGGGAACTTATGCTCCTTGAGCAGCTGGACAAACGAATATGTATCGCAGGGCTTTAAAAATACCGCCGTCACGCCATCCTTTTTTGCTTCGGCAATGCAGTATTTAGAAAGATTCGCGCCGGCAAAGACGCTGTACTGAAAGTCCTTTTCAATTTCCGCCGCGCATTCAAACACCGCCGGCGTCAGATCATAGAAGAACTCGCCCGCTCTCCAGCCGAGCACCCGCTGCACCTTTCCGGATTCCAGCAGATCCAGGGCTTTTTCCTTTACTCCTTGCATCTGAGATCCTCCAGTCTGCGGTTCTCGCCAAGATTTGTGATTGTCTGCACAAATTCGTTCATCGTTGCGGCAAATTTCGCGCCCTCGGCGGCCGAGACCCACTCGACTCTCGTGCGCTCTTTTTCAATGCCCAGGAAATCCAGCATCGAAAACAGCAGCGTCATGCGCCGCCGGGCGTAGTAATTGCCCGTTGTGTAGTGGCAGTCGCCGGGATGGCAGCCGCAGAGAATCACGCCGTCGGCCCCGCGCTGGAACGCGCGGAGGATGAACATCGGGTTCAAGCGGCACGAGCATGGAATGCGGATGATTTTGACATTTGCGGGGTATTGCAGCCGGTTCGTGCCGGAAAGGTCCGCGCCCGCATACGAGCACCAGTTGCAGCAGAACGCCACAATGGTCGGTTTCCATTCGCCGTTTACCTGCATATCGCATCCACCTCCGCCATGATCTGTTTGTTGGAAAAGCCCTTGAGGTCCATCGCGCCCGACATGCACGCCACCGTACACGCGCCGCAGCCCTGGCAGACCGCCGGATTCACCTGCGCCACGCGGCGAAGGATTGTCGTGCGGTTCGGCCCGCGGAACTCCTTGTCGATGTAGGTAATCGCGCCGTAGGGACAGACCTTTTCGCAGTTCGAGCAGCCGTTGCACATCATCTCATTCGGCTGCGCCACGCACGGGTTGCACGTCAGGCTGTCCTTGCAGAGAAGGCCGATGACCTTTGCCGCCGCGGCCGATGCCTGCGCCACAGTCTCGGGGATATCCTTCGGGCCCTGGCATGTGCCGGAGAGAAACACGCCCGCCGTCGGGCTCTCCACGGGGCGAAGCTTCGGGTGGGCTTCTGTAAAGAAGTCGTTGGTGTCCATGGAGGCCGTCAGCATCGTGGCAACCGAGCGCGCCGACTTGTCGGGCTCAATCGCCGCCGCCAGAACCACCATATCCGCGTCAATGTGCAGCTGGTGATTGTCCAACAGGTCAGACGCCTGTACCTTCAGCTTGCCATTTTCGGGCACAACTTTTCCAACCATGCCCTTAATATAGTGCACGCCGTACTCCTCGATGGCTCTGCGGTAGAACTCGTCGAAGTTTTTGCCCGGGGTACGCACGTCGATGTAAAACACATACACGTCCGTATCCGGATATTTTTCGCGGCAGAGCATCGCGTGCTTCGCCGTGTACATGCAGCAGATTTTCGAGCAATAGCTCTTGCCCTTCGTAGCTTCCTCGCACCGCGAGCCCACGCACTGCACAAACACAATCGTCTTCGGGTGTGTCCCGTCCGACGGGCGGAGAAGGGTGCCGCCCGTCGGGCCCGCGGCATTCATCAGCCGTTCAAACTCCAGACTGGACACAACGTCCGGACTTTGGGAATAAGCAAACTCGTCAAATTTGGAAAGATCAATCGGGTTAAAGCCCGTCGCGGCGACAATCGCGCCGTATTCTTGCTCGATCACCGTGTCCTTCTGCTTGTAATCAATCGCGCCCGCCGTGCAGACCTTTGCGCACACGCCGCACTTGCCGTTTTTGAGCATGTTGCAGTAGTCGGGATCGATGGTTGCCACCTTCGGCACGGCCTGCGCAAAGGGAATATAAATTGCGCGCCGGTTATCAAGTCCTAAGTTAAATTCATTCGGAACCTTTTTCTGCGGACATTTTTCCGTGCAGGCGCCGCAGCCGGTGCAGACATCCTCGTTCACGAAGCGCGCCCTGCGGCGGATTTTCACATGGAAGTTGCCGACAAAACCGCCGACGCTTTCCACCTCAGAGTACGCGTAGATGTGGATTTTTTCATTCTGCGCGCAGTCGACCATTTTCGGCGTCAGGATACACGCCGCGCAGTCAAGCGTCGGGAAGGTCTTGTCGATCTGCGTCATCTTGCCGCCGATCGTCGGCTTTTTCTCCACGATATCGACTTCAAACCCGGCCTCTGCAATATCGAGCGCCGTCTGGATGCCCGCAATGCCGCCGCCGATAACAAGCGCCCGCTTGGTCACGGGGCTCGTGCCCGCGGTCAGCGGCGCGTTAAGCTGCACCTTGGCAATCGCGGCTCTTCCCAGAATGACCGCCTTCTCGGTCGCCTGCTGCCTGTCCTTGTGAATCCAGGAGCACTGCTCACGGATGTTCGCAATCTCGACCATATAGCCGTTGAGCCCGGTCTTGGAACATGCCTTACGGAAGGTCTGCTCGTGCATTCTCGGCGAGCAAGAACAGATCACAACGCCGGTCAGGCCCAGCTCGTGGATCTTGTCCTGAATCATCTGCTGGCCGGTCTGGGAGCACATGTAGGGGTAATCCGTTGCAAACACCACGCCTGGCTCTTTGCCAAGCGCTTCGGCAACCTTCGAAACATCCACCGTCGCGGCAATGTTCGTGCCGCAGTGGCAGACAAAAACGCCTATTCTCTGCATGCTTTCCCCTCCCTACCGCTTGTATTTCCGGAACGCGCTGGTAATGGCCTGCTGCGGCAGCGCTTCATCAACCATCGCCGGAATCTGTTCGGCGTGCAGATGGTTCTGCCCCTGCTGCCGGATGACGGCCAGACGCACGGCCTCAATGAGCTTCGCCGGCTCGACATTTCTTGGACAGCGCTCCACACAGGCAAAGCAGCTCAGGCACATGTAGATGCCCTTTGACGCCATCAGCTCGTCAATCCGGCCGTTTTCGACCATCGATACAAACTGATGCGGATGATATTCCATCTCGTCGAACGCGGGACAGGAGGCCGTGCATTTGCCGCAGCGCATGCATTTTCTCGGGTTCACGCCGGAGATGCGCGTGACGGTATCGATCATCTTGTTTTCCATCCCTACATCTCCTCCACACCAAGCGCCTGGGCCAGAAGCTCTGTAAAATACCGGACCGGCACACTGCCGTCCGTATTTTCAGACAGGTTGTACATACACAAAGGACATGCCGTAATCAGGACCTCTGCTCCCGTGGCCTTTGCGCTATCTGCAATGTTCTGTGCCTGGCGGCTCGCATACTGCCGGTTTTCAATCGTCGTATATCCGCCGCAGCACTCGTTGCGCAGGCCATAGTAGACCGGCTCTGCGCCGATGGCGCGGATGAAGTCTTCCAGAATGCGCGGGTTCTCCGGATCGTCGAAGCACATCTCGCGGCTGGGCCGGAGCAAGAGACATCCGTAGTACGCGCCGATTTTTTTGCCGGTCAGCGGATGCTTCACCGCGGCCTTCACGGCGTCCCAGCCGATCTTGTCGCGCAGTACCTCCAGATAATGCAGAACCTCGGTCTCGCCCGTGTAAGGCGTGTCGAGGTTCAGATAATTGTTGATCTTGGCGCGAATATCCGCGTCGCGCTGCATGTCGCCGTTCACGCGTTTGATGACGTGATGGCAGGCAGAGCAGAGCGTGACCAGCGGCTGCTCTGCGTCCCGCGCCGCAACCAAGGCACGCACGGAAGAAAGTCTTGTCGCAATTTCATCCCGCGCCATCGGGTACACCGCCCCGCAGCACTGCCACTCAGGCAGCTCCTGCAGCGTAAAACCAAGTGCTTTTGCCGCATTTTGGGCGCACTGATCCAACCGCACGCCCTTGGTCTTCAGCGTGCAGCCGGGAAAATATTGAAATGTCATCTTTCAGCCTCCGGTCAAACCATATTTTCCGGGTGGAAAACCTCGTCAAATTTTTCTTCCGTAAGGAACCCGAGCGCCACGCAGGCCTCCTTGAGCGAGATGTTTTCCTTATAGGCCTTTTTCGCCGTCTTGGCGGCGTTTTCGTATCCGATGTAGGGGTTGAGGGCCGTCACCAGCATCAGGGAATTATGTAGGTTATGCGCCATCTTTTCCCGGTTTGCCGTGATGCCGCAGGCGCAGCGGTCGTTGAACGACACAATGGCCTGTGCCAAAAGCCGCGCCGACTGCAGGAAGTTATAGATGCAAACAGGCATGAAGACGTTGAGCTCGAAATTGCCCTGGCTTGCCGCCATGGACACTGCCGCGTCGTTTCCCATCACCTGCACCGCGACCATCGTCACCGCCTCGCACTGCGTGGGATTGACCTTGCCCGGCATGATGGAAGAGCCCGGCTCATTTTCCGGAATGAAGATTTCGCCCAGGCCGTCTCTCGGGCCGGAGGCGAGCCAACGCACGTCGTTTGCGATCTTCATCATATCTGCCGCCAGTGCCTTTAACGCGCCGTGCGCGAACACGAGCTCATCCTTGGATGTCAGCGCGTGGAACTTGTTCTCTGCCGTCCGGAATTCGCGGCCTGTAATCTCCGCAATCTCCCGCGCAACCTGCGTATCAAAGCCCTTCGGGGCGTTGAGGCCGGTGCCGACGGCCGTGCCGCCGAGGGCCAGATCACGAAGCGGATCGAGCGCGAGCAGCAGCATCTGCCGGTCTCTTTCCAGACTGCTTCTCCAGCCGGAGATTTCCTGGGAGAACTTGATCGGCGTCGCGTCCTGCAGATGTGTCCGGCCGGACTTGACAATCCCCTCGTTCTCCGCCTCCAGACGGCGCAGCGTCGCGGCCAGCTTGTCAATCGCGGGAAGCACCTGCTCTTCGATGGCCTCCACGGCCGCGATGTGCATCGCGGTCGGGAAGGTGTCGTTGGACGACTGGGACATGTTGATATCATCGTTCGGATGAAGAAGCTTCCTGCCCGCAATCTCGTTGCCGCGGTTGGCAATGACCTCGTTGGCGTTCATGTTTGACTGTGTGCCGGAGCCCGTCTGCCAGACCACCAACGGAAAATGGTCAAAGAGCTTTCCCTCCATGACCTCCGTCGCCGCCTGGGAAATGGCCTGCAGCTTTTCCTGCGTCATTTTTTCCGGGCGCAGGGTATGATTCGCTCTGGCTGCGGCCAGCTTCAGCGCGCCGAAGGCTCTGATAATCTCCTGCGGCATGGTTTCCAGTCCCACGCCGATCGGAAAGTTTTCATGACTCCGCTCGGTCTGCGCGCCCCAGTATTTATCTGCCGGCACGCGAACCTCTCCCATGGAATCATGTTCTATACGATA
The DNA here is from genome assembly GCA_934643765.1 of uncultured Oscillospiraceae bacterium. Taxonomy (GTDB): domain Bacteria; phylum Bacillota; class Clostridia; order Oscillospirales; family Oscillospiraceae; genus CAG-170. The sequence goes on along the minus strand of CAKUCT010000022.1, from coordinate 9,391 downwards.
CTCCATCCGAATTCCTCCCACGATCAGATCTCAATCTGACGGATGACCTCTTTGAGCTTATCCGCGCTCTTGTGCAGCAGCGCGATCTCGCCGTCCGTCAGCGTATTCATAATTTTGCCGCGCACGCCGGTATTGTCGACCAGCGCCAGCGTCGACAGGCACACATCGTCCACGCCGTACTCGCCGTGCATCATCATTGAGACGGTCAGCGCCGTGCCCGCCGTGCTCATCGCGCACTTGCACAGATGGCAGACCGACATCGCCACGGCGTAGAATGTCGCGCCCTTGGCCTTGATGACCTGGCCGCCGGAGGTCTTGACAAACTCCTCAATCGCCGGATACTCCGCCGGGCCCTGCCAGGTGATGCGATCCTTGTCCGGCGAGCTCTCGCGATAGGCGTCTACGTGATTGTTCGCGATGTGCACCAGCGACCAGGGCACAAACGAAGAGTCGCCGTGCTCACCGTAGACATGCGCGTGGACATTTTTCGGGCTGATGAAAAAGCGCTTGGCCAGCACCGACTGCAGCCGGCTGGTGTCCAGAATCGTGCCCGAGCCGATGATCTGCCGCTCCGGCAGACCGGAAACCTTGTGGAACACATACGTCAGCACGTCCACCGGGTTGGAAACCAGAATATAGATCGCATGCGGCGCGACCTTGACGATCTGCGGTGTGATATCCTTGAGAATGTTGACATTGACCTGCGCCAGCTCCAGCCGGGTCTGCCCCTCTTTTCTGGGAAGACCGGAAGTGATAATCACAATGTCCGAGTTGGCGGCCGCCTCATACTCTCCGAAACGAACAATGGCGGGCGAACAGAACGGCGCGCCCTGGTAGATATCCAGCGCCTCACCGAACGCCTTTTTCTTATTGATGTCAACCAGTACGATCTCAGACGCGATCCCTTGAATCATCAGGTCATTTGCAATGGTTGCGCCAACGCTTCCGGCGCCGATAACAGTGATCTTGCTCATACGTTTGCCCATCCTTTATTCATTCTTATAATACCGATAAAACATTATCGGTTCTTTCTTACTGATTATAGCTTTCTGCCATACAGAATAGAAATGTTTATTTTCGAATTGTTATATCATAAATCGTATAACTATTTCTGGTAATGCTGCTGGATAAACTCCATAAAGCCGCGTTCATTCTGCGTCATGTCATATTGCAGCTGATATACCAGCGCGTCGTGATAGACGGTCTGGTTGATGGTGCTCGGCTTCTGCACCAGATTCCACCGCGCCAGGCACCGCTCTGGAATCGGAGACGACCACATATAAGCCCCCGGAATTGTCTCCAGCAGGCGAAGCTGCGCAAGCCGGTCAACCGTATAGATCTTTCTGCGCAGCCCCTCTTCTACCTTCGGGCCCTTGCGGAACGTGTCGCCGTGGACAATTTCGGGAAGCCCCACCAGATCCTGCGCCGTGACGATCTCGCGGTCGGCCAGCATATGATTTTTCGGCACCAGCAGCTGATAGCGGTACCGGCTTAAAATCTGGAACCCGAAGCCGCGCGAGACGCTCTGCTCTTCAAAGTAGTCGCGGTACTCGCTGCGGAAGCGGATGATGCCGACCTCCACCTCTCCGTTTTCCAGCAGCTCCAGTCCCCGCCGCGCGTGGCACTCGCGGATGACGGAGTCCAGATTCTGGTCCACCGGCAGCGTGTTCAGATACTCCGCCGTCATATCCAGCATCGCCGCCGCGCGCGGAATGCAGATGCGCAGCCGGTTTTCTACCGGGTGGCGCGGGCCGAGCGCGTCAATGCGCTCAAGCTCGCGGATGATGCTCTTTGCATGCTGCAGAAAAATCGCGCCGCGCTCGGTCGGGCGCACGCCCTTGCTCGTGCGCTCAAAAATCCGGAAGCCGAGATTGGCCTCCATCTCGTGCAGAATGCGGCTGAGGTTCGGCTGCCCGATGAACAAGTTCTCCGCCGCCTGCGAAACGGACCGGGTGCGTTCAATTTCGATCAGGTACTGCAAATGCTGCGTGTTCATAGTGTGTCCTCCTGCATGTGCTCTTATGATTTGCGTCCGTTTTTCTCCGGCGCCATATTATATTAAAAATAATATAGCAGCTTTTTGCATTGTTTTCAATCTTTCCCTGGAAAAAGGGCAAAAAAAATACCGCAGGCCATATAACCTGCGGTATTTAGCGCTTACAAAAGGAGCATCGCCACCAGCGGAATCGTCACGACCGACAGAACCGTCGTAATGAACACCGCCGACGCAGCCAGGTCCTCGTCCTTACCGTACTGCGCGGCGAGAAGACTCAGATTGGACGCCACCGGCATCGCCGAGGCCAGCGTCACAATGCCGAGCATCATCTCGTCTTTGATAAACAGCCGGAACACCAGATTCAGCGCAATCGGCACAAGCAGCAGCTTGGCCGCCGAGGCCAGGAACAGCCTTCCGTTGCGGAACAGTCCCTTGAGCGGAATTGCCGTCAGCGCCGCGCCGGTCATCAGCATTGCGCCCGGCGTCGATACCTGCGACAAGCTTCCGATCGTGTCCGTCAGAATCTGCGGCAGGCGCACGTTGCACAGATACAGAACCAGTCCCAGCACCGACGCAATCATCATCGGCGAGAGCATCTGCCGGAAGTCCACGTTCTTCATCGGGATTTCCTGCACCAGGCACGTGCCGTAGCTGTAGAGCACCAGGAAGAACACAATGATAAAAATCGACAGATAGAACACCGCGTCCGTCCCATAGACCGCCGAGATGACCGGAATGCCGATAAAGCCCTGATTGGCAAAAATCAGGATGAACTCGTAAAGCCCCCGGTGTCCCTTTTCCGGGCGGACGATGAGCGTAAAGAGCTTTGAGAGCAAAATCAGCACCACATAGCTCGCCAGCGCCAACACAACAAGCTCCATCACCTGCGCATTGCTCAGCGCGTGCTCATTGTTCAGTGCCGAATAGAGCACCATGCACGGCATGGTAATCTTGTTGATGATGACAGAGAGCGAATGGTTGCTCTCCTCCGTCATCACCTTCGCCTTGCCTGCCACGAAGCCGACGGCCATCATCAGGACCATGATCAGCATCTTCTGAAACAGCATTCCAACATCGACCATTATTCTATCCTCTTTGTCTTTTTCTGCGGATTTTCCGCGCGTTCAAGCCCTTTCATTATACGGTTGCCCGCCGGAAAAGTAAACACCCACGCCGCCTGTCGTCCGCATTTTTATGCAAATAGCCGGGCAGATATCCTCTGCCCGGCTGTTTTCTGTACTGTTTTATGCGCCGCTGCCTTGTGAACCGGCAGCCACCGCCGCCAGGAAGCGCTTGAGCGCCGCTCTTCCCTCCGGCGTCGTCTTATATACGCCCGCGCAGGCAAGCACCTTTGCAAAGACCTGCCCAATCTCGTCGCGGATGATGCTGTCTGCATTGTCCGCGCAGAACTCGGGGTGTCTGCCCATAAATGCCTCTGCCCAGTCGGCGTGCTTGCTGAGCGTTTCGTCTTTGCGAAGATCCGCCCCCGCCAAAAGCGCCGTCTTGAGATCGGCCATCTCTTTTTTGAGCCGGCCCGGCAGGATTGCCAGGCCCATGACCTCAATCAGACCGATGTTTTCCTTTTTGATGTGGTGCAGCTCCTCATGCGGATGATACAGGCCCATCGGGTGCTCCGGCGTGGTCAGGTTGTTGCGCAGCACCAGGTCCAGCTCATACCGCCCGCCGCGCATGCGCGCAATCGGCGTGATGGTGTTATGGGGCTCGCCGTCCGTCTCCGCAAAAATCATAGCCTCCGGGTCAGAATACTTGCGCCATTTGGCAAGAATCACGCCCGCCAGATCGCAGAGCTGCGTCTTGTCCGCGCTGTTGAGCCGCAGCACCGTCATCGGATACTTCACCACGCAGCAGTCCACGCGTTCGTAGCCCGGCACGCTGAAGCCGAATTCCTTCTCGGCCTTTTCCATCGGGAAGGTGTGGTGGCCGCCCTGGAAATGCTCGTGCGCCAGAATACTGCCGCCCACGATGGGAAGATCGGCGTTAGAGCCGAGGAAATAGTGCGGGAACTGCTCGACAAACGAGAACAGCTTATCAAACACCGCCCGGTCAATGGCCATCGGCGTGTGCTGCGTGTTCATCACGATCGCGTGCTCGTTATAATACACATACGGCGAGTACTGAAAGCCCCAGGGCTGGCCGTCAATCGTCACGGGCATGACACGAAGATTCTGCCTTGCCGGGTGCGAGATCGTTCCCGCATAACCGACATTTTCCACGCACAGCAGGCACTTGGGATACCCGGAGGCTTTTTTCAGCTTCGCCGCCGCGATATCGCGCGGGTCCTTTTCGGGCTTGGAGAGGTTGATGGAGATTTCCAGCTCGCCATACGGTGTCTGGGACACCCAGTGCTCATCCTTTGCAATACGGTCGCGGCGGATATAGTTGCAGTCCTGGCTGAGCTTGTAGAAATAGTCCGTCGCTTCTTTCGGGTCTTCCGCGTAGAGCGACCAGAACTTGCGCACAACCTCAGACGGCCGCGGCGTCAGGCAGCCCATGAGCCGGGTGTCAAACAGGTCTCTTGCCGCAATGGTGTCAGAGATCAGACCGGCCTTGACCGCGTAGTCGCACAGCGTATTCAGGCACGCGGGGAAGGTCATCTTGCCCTCCGTCTTCTCATAGCTCTCCAGCTTCAGCTCGGACAGCAGACAGTTGCGCGCAAAGGTCTCATCGAGCGGATGCAGCAAGCCGCAGTCCTTGGCATATGCAATCAGCGCATCAATCGCCGCATACAGCGTTTTCGGTTCCATATTTGCTCCTTTCAATCCCGCGAGAAAGAAAATTGTGTGATCTGGCGGTAGCGCTCGCCCGCGCGCAGAATCGGCTTTTCAAAGCCGTCGCAGGCCATGGCGTTTGGATAAAACTGCGTTTCCAGACACGCCGCGCCGCGCTTTTCATACGCGGCTCCGCCCTTACCCGTCCAGGGGCCGAGGAAATTTGCCGTGTAGAGCTGCACGCCCTGCATCGTCGTCGACACGCACAGCCGCACGCCGCTGTCCGGGCTGTATAAGATGGCCGCCTCGTGCAGAAGCCCGTCTCCTGGCAAGCAGAAGTTGTGATCGTAGCCGCCGCAGTTGTGAAGCTGCACATCGTCTTTTTCAATGTCTTGCCCCAGAGGCTTCGGCGCACGGAAATCAAACGGCGTTTTTTCCACGGGCAAAATTCTTCCCGTCGGCATGCACGCCGCGCTGTTCTCCAGGAATTTGTCCGCGTGCACCTGCAGCGTATGGCGCAGCACGCTTCCGCCGCCATTCAGGTTCCAATAGCTGTGGTTCGTCAGATTGCAGAGCGTGTCCTGATCGGACGCCGCCTCATAGCTGATCTCCAGCGTTCCATTTGACACGCGGTAGGTCACGCTCACATCGAGATTGCCGGGATAGCCCTCTTCGCCGTCCGGCGACACGCGCGTAAAGCGCAGCGCGTCCTGCTTCACCAGCGCCTGCCAAACGTACTTATCAAAGCCGCGCAGGCCGCCGTGCAGATGGTTTTCTCCGTCGTTTTTCGCAAGCGAATAGGTTCTGCCGTTCAGGGTAAACTGCGCGCCGCCAATGCGGTTTGCAACTCTTCCCACGCACGCGCCGAGGTAGCCGTCGTGCGCCTCATATTCTTCGATCGTGTCATAGCCGAGCACCACGTCCAGCCACGCGCCGTCGCGATCTTGCGTCTGCACCGACTGGATGGTCGCGCCGTAGTCCAGCACGCTCACGCGCAGCGAGTCCGTCTGCATTGTATAGCATGTCACGGCCTCGCCGCGGCTTGTGGTGCCGAACGGCCTTGCGTCAATCTTCATAGCCATGCGGATGCTCCTTGTGCCAGTTCCAGGCCGAGCCGATAATCGTCTCGATATCGTCATACTTCGGCTTCCAGCCAAGCACGCTCTTTGCCTTTTCGCTCGAAGCCACCAGCTGCGCCGGGTCGCCCGCGCGGCGCGGCGCCATTTCGCACTTGATGGGCTTGCCAACAACTTTCTCGGCCGTGTCGATGATCTCCTTGACCGTGAAGCCGACGCCATTGCCGAGGTTGAAGACGTTATTTTCGCCGCCGTTCATCAGGTACTCAGCAGCCAGAATGTGCGCTGTTGCAAGATCTGTGATGTGAATATAGTCGCGGACGCAGGTGCCGTCGCGCGTAGGATAATCGTCGCCGAAGATCGACACATGGTCGCGCTGGCCGTTCGGAACCTGCAGGACAATCGGAATGAGGTGCGTCTCGGGGTTATGGGCCTCGCCGATCTTGCCCGACATATGTGCGCCGCAGGCGTTGAAGTACCGAAGCGCGACAAAATGGATGCCGTGGGCCACGGATGCCCAGTAGAACATGCGCTCCATCGCGAGCTTCGTATCGCCGTAGCAGTTCGTCGGGTGCGTCGGGTCAGTCTCCAGAATCGGCACGCGCTCGGGTTCGCCGTAGGTAGCCGCTGTGGAGGAAAAGACGATGTACTTGACGCCGTGCTCAATCATGCTCTGCAGCATCGTCCGTGTGCCGCCGAGGTTGTTATCGTAATACTTCAGGGGATTTACCATGCTCTCTCCAACCTGAGAGTTTGCCGCGAAGTGGATGACCGCGTCGATCTTTTCGGACGAGAAGACATGATCGCAGAACGCTTTGTTGCGGATATCTCCCTGATAGAATCTGGCCTTGGGGTGCACCGCCTGGCGGAAGCCCGTCTCCAGATTATCCGCGACCACAACGTCGTAACCATTGTCAATCAGCTCATATACGGTATGGCTGCCGATATAGCCGGCGCCGCCCAGAACAAGAATTGTTTTCATACTTGAAACCTCCTTTAAAAAGAGGGAGATGCACGCATCTCCCTCTGCCTTGAACCATAATTACTTTCTGACCAGGTACTTGCGCATATCGAGCGAGCAGGCTGCGAGGATGATCGCGCCCTTGATGATGTACTGCATGTTCGGGTCAATGCCGAGCATGGACAGAGCGACGAAGATGATACGCAGAACAAACACGCCGAGGACAATGCCGCTGACCTTGCCGGTGCCGCCGACGAACGAAACGCCGCCGATGACGCAGGCCGCAATCGCGTCAGACTCGTAGTTGAGGCCGGCTGCCTGGGTGATGGAGCTGATACGAGCGCCCTCAATGAAGCCGGTCACGCCATACATGGCGCCAGCCAGCGTATGAACCAGGATGGTCGTCCAGAAAACGTTGACGCCGGAAACTCTTGCCGCGTCTGCGTTGGAGCCGACTGCGAACATGTTCTTGCCGAAGGCGGTCTTGTTCCAGATGAACCACATCAGGATAACAAACAGAACCGCGTACAGCACGTACCAGGGAATCGAGATCGTACCGGACTTTTCCGTCACGATCTTGAACATCGGCTGCGAAACAACGTTCTTATACTCCTGGGACAGGCCGGAAACCGGCTGGCCGTTGTTGCCGTTGAGCATGAAGAACATCAGAATCAGGCCGTAGGTAATCAGCTGCGTGGCAAGGGTGACGATGAAGGGGTGCAGGCTGAACTTCGCAACGAAGAAGCCGTTGATCATGCCGATCAAAGCGCCGACCAGCACCACGCACAGAACCGTCAGCAGAATCCAGCCGCCGTTGATTTCCGGCAGGTTGGAGAACAGCTTTCTTGCAATCGTGCGGTCCTGCAGCAGCGCGCCCGCGATTGCAGACGTCAGGCCGACTACACGGCCGCCGGAAAGGTCGGTACCGGTCAGGACGATACAGCCCGCGATGCCGAGCGCCATCGGAAGCGACGCGGCCACGAGGGAGATGATGTTGACAATCGAACCAGGGGAAACAAAGTTTTTATTCTTGATTGCAGTGTAGATGACGAAGATGACCATCAGGATGTACAGAGCATTGTTGAGAATGCCGTCGCTCCAGAAGCGGCGTCTGTCCAGCCGGTCCATCTTTTTATATTCTTCTCCAGTCCGCTGCAAGCCTTTAAACGGATTTGCCATTTTGGGACCTCCTCCTTACACATACTTTGCCGCAAGGCGCATGATCTCTTCCTGCGTCGCGGTTTTCGCGTCCACTTCACCGGCCAGCCGTCCGCCGGACATAACCAGAATCCGGTCACACACGCCGAGCAGTTCCGGCATTTCGGACGAAACCATCAGAACCGTCTTGCCCTTGTTGGCAAGATCGAGAATCAGCTGATAGATTTCGTATTTCGCGCCGACGTCAATGCCTCGCGTCGGCTCATCGAGCAGCAGCACCTCGGGGTCTGTCAGCAGCCATCTGCCGATGATGACCTTCTGCTGGTTGCCGCCGGAGAGCGCGCGGATTTTCGTCTCCTGCGAGGGCGTCTTGGTGTGCATGGCGTCGATGGACCACTGGGTGTCCGCCTTCATGGACTTGCTGCTGAGCATGATGCCAAAGCGCTTGTGCTTGCCGAGGCTCGAAATAACCGTGTTTTCCCGGATATTCAGGATCGAGAAGATGCCGGTTGCGCGGCGCTCTTCGGTCAGAAGAGCGAAGCGGTTTTTGATCGACTGGCGCGGGTTGAGGTTCTTGCACTCCTTGCCGCCAAGCAGAATCGTGCCGCTCTTGCGCGTCGCCACGCCGAACATGGTCTCGAGCGTCTCCGTGCGGCCGCTGCCGTCCAGACCCGCAAGGCCCAGAATTTCGCCGCGCCGCGCCGTGAAGGACACGTCCCGCAGCTGGTTGTACATACCGGAGAGGTTCTTGACCTCCAGATACGTTTCGCCCGGCTTGTTCGTCTTCGGCGGGAACTGGTTTCCAAGCTCACGGCCGACCATCAGCCGGATGATATCGTTCATTTCCAGCTCAGATGCCGGCTTTGTGGCAATGTGCTGGCCGTCACGCATGACGGTAATTTCATCGGAGATGCGCTTGATCTCCGCCATTTTATGAGAAATGTAGATGATGCCAAGGCCGCGGTCGCGAAGCATGTTGATAATCCGGAACAGGTGCTCAACCTCTTCCTCTGTCAGAGACGACGTCGGCTCATCAAATACAATAATTTTCGAGTGATAGGAAACTGCCTTCGCAATTTCCACCATTTGACGCTGCGAAACCGGCATTGTGCTCATGATCCGTCGCGGATCGACGTCAATGCCGAGTTCTTTGAAAATTTCAACGGTGTCGCGGTACATCTTCTTTTCGTTGACCACGAAACCGGCTGTTTTGGGATATCTGCCCAACCAGAGGTTATCCATAACCGAGCGCTTGAGCGCCTGGTTGAGCTCCTGGTGCACCATGGCGACGCCGTTGTTCAGCGCCTCCTTGCTGCTGGTGAAGTTGACCTCCCGGCCTTCGAGATAGATATGGCCGCTGTCCTTGTTGTAAATGCCGAACAGGCATTTCATCAGCGTCGATTTACCGGCGCCGTTCTCGCCCATCAGTGCGTGAACCGTTCCGGCCTTGACTTCCAGACTGACCTTATCG
>CAKUCT010000021.1 GCA_934643765.1 uncultured Oscillospiraceae bacterium | reverse complement strand
GCATATATGGCGCAAAGAGCGTTGTCATCTTCGGCCTGAACAGCGACTGGGGCGAGTCCGCATTCGCAGGCGCTGAGGCTGGTGCTGCTGAGGCTGGCATCGAAGTTCTGGCCAGCGAAAAGTACGTCTCCGGCGAGACCGACTTCTCCGCTCTGATCACCAAGGCCAAGGCTGCCAACCCCGACATGATCATCATCCTCGACCAGGCTCCCGCAGTTCTGATCAACCAGATCCGCTCCGCCGGCATCGACACCCCGATCGGTATCTTCGGCGCCAGCACTTCTCAGGAAGTCATCGACCTGTGCGGTGAAAACGCAGAAGGCTGCATCGTCACCGGCTCGTTCTTCCTCGATGAAAACGACCCCGTTGACAGCGCATTCCAGAACACCTTCACCGAGAGAGCCGGCTTCTCCCCCACGGTCATGGCTACCTCCGCTTACGTCGTCACCTACCTCGTTGCACACGCTGCTGAGCGCTGCGGCGACGAAGTCACCCGCGAGGGCATCATGGAGCAGCTCAAGGCTTGCGACGAAGATTCCCTCCTGGGCCAGATCGTCTTTGACGAGGACGGCAACCTTTCCCTGCACTACCGTATCTGCCGCGTGGAAGACGGCGCATGGAAAATTGTTGACTACGATTACGAATAATCCATCCGTGTAAGACACATCCGATCGAATAATCGTGTTCACAGGCGCCTTATACAAGTTCATGTATAAGGCGCCTGCCTTTTAGAGTATTTGCCATCTTAAGGAGAAGCGCATGAATTACTTTTTGAACCAGTTGATGAATGGCATATGCCAGGGCGCGATTTATGCGCTGATGGCAATGGGCTATTCCGTCATTGCCGGCATTACGGGCATGGTTTCTTTCACCTACGGCGATATTATGACCATCGGTGCATTTGCAACCTTCTATGCCTTCCAGTTCGCCGGAAACCACATCATCCTCGGTATTCTCGCAGCATTCGCTGCCACCTGGCTCATCGGCGTCGTGGTCTACAAGACCTGCTATGAGCGTTTCCTCGACGCACCGCGTCACATCACCCTGATCTGTACCTTCGGCTTCGGCACGCTACTGCGCAACCTCATGCAGATTCTGTTCGGCGAGGCCAAAAAGCCGATGCTGAACGTCGTCAACAACATGGTCTTTGACATCGGCCCGATCAGCATTTCCCTGCTTCAGATCGTGATTCTGCTGATTGTCATCGCCCTTTCCATCCTTCTGAACCTTTATTTCAAGAAAACGAAGACGGGCCTGATGCTCCGCGCTGTCGGTGAAGACCGCACGGCTGCAAGCGTCGTCGGCATCAACGTCAAAAAATACACGCTCATCGGCAGCTGCATCGGCTCGAGCCTCGGCGGCGTTGCGGGCATGCTGCTGGCCATCTACTATCAGACGGTCTACGCAACACTCGGCAATTACATGAGCATGAAGTCCTTTTCCGCCTCCGTTCTCGGCGGCCTGTCCGATGTCGGTCTGTCCAGTCTGGGCGGCATCTGCATCGGCATCATTGAAAACCTTGGCATTGCAATTTCCAGCGCAAGCTTCCGTGATATCTTCACCTTCACCTTCCTGATGCTCGTGCTGATTATCAAGCCGCAGGGCTTTGCGGCAAAGAAGGGAGCGCGCCCGTAATGGAAAAGCTGAAAGCATTTTATAAGAAATTCCAGATTCCCCTGCTTATTCTCCTGGCGGTCGTCGCGCTCGTTCTGCCGCTGGTGATGAAGACCTCGGCGGTTCGTATCTACTGCCGTATCCTGATGTACTGCACACTGGCAGGCTCGCTGAACGTCATCAACGGCTACAGCGGCCAGACCTGCCTTGGCCAGGCGGGCTTCTTCGCGGTCGGCGCATACACGATGTCGATTCTCATTATGAAATTCAACATCAGCTTCTGGATTCTTCTGCCCGTGGCCGGCATCATGGCGGCTCTGGTGGGCGGTCTGATCTCGATCCCGACGCTTCGCATGAAGGGCATCTACCTCTCCATGGTTACTCTGGGCGCGGCAGAAATGATCCGTATCATTGCGCTCAACTGGACAAGCGTCACCGGCGGCGCTTACGGCATCAAGGGCATTACGCGTCCGATTCTGTTCGGCATGAAGATCAAGTCCCCGATGCAGTTTGCCTACCTGTTCCTCGCAATCGCAGTCCTTTTCATCTTTGTCACGCGCCGCGTGCTCAAGTCCCGTGTCGGCAGAGCCTGGCTTGCCATCCGTGAAGGCGAGCTTGCAGCAAAGTCCCTCGGCGTGGAAAGCGCACGCTACAAAGTCACAAACTTCATGTACGGCGCCTTCTGGGCCGGTATTGCCGGCGCTGTGTACGCTCCGTACCTGCAGTACATTGACTCCAACTCCTTCACGCTGAATGAAGGCTTCAACATTCTGTCCATGGTTATCCTCGGCGGCCAGGGCACACTCGCAGGCCCCGTGGTCGGCTCCATCCTCGTCAACGTTCTGACTGAGGTGCTCCGCCCGATCGGCAACTGGCGCTACGTGTTCTACGCAACGCTGATTATTGCCATGATGTGGGTCCGCCCGCAGGGCGTCGTCGGCGTGGCCAGCAAGGGCATCACCGGCAATCTCGCAACACGCAAAAAGAAAGCAAAGACCAAGAAATCGGAGGTGAGCAGCAATGGCTGATATGCTTCGGACAGAAAATGTCTGCATGTACTTTGGCGGCCTGAAGGCCGTCGACGACGTCAGCTTCTCTGTGGAAGCCGGCAAAATCTATGGCATCATCGGCCCGAACGGCGCCGGTAAAACCACACTGTTCAACGTCTGCTCCGGTATCTATAAGCCCACGCGCGGCAAGATCTTCCTCGACGGCGAAGACATCACCGGCCTTCGCACCGAGATCATCAGCCGCAAGGGCATCGCAAGAACCTTCCAGAGCTCGCAGCTGTTTGAGTACATGTCCGTGTTTGAAAACGTGCGTGTCGGCTGCCATCAGATCACCGGCACGAACATGGCCGACGCCATTCTGCACACCAAGCGCTACAAGCAGGATGAAGAGTGCGCCAACGAAAAGAGCCTGGAGATCATCAAGAAGGTCGGCCTTGAAAAATACGCCGACACCGCTGCCGGCAACCTTCCCTACGGCGTGCAGCGCACGGTCGAGATCGCGCGCGCGCTGGCGACGTCTCCGAAGATTCTTCTGCTCGACGAGCCGGCTGCCGGCATGAACCCAAACGAGACGATGGATCTGATGGAGCTCATCAAGCGCCTCAACGCCGACGGCCAGACCGTGCTTCTCATTGAGCACGACATGAAGTTCGTTATGAACAGCTGCCAGCACATCATTGTTATCAACTTCGGTAAGAAAATCTGCGAGGGAGATCCCGAGACGGTCCGCAACGACAAGGTTGTTCAGGAAGCGTACTTCGGCTCCGGCATGGTCGTAAAGGGGGCGTTTGACGATGCTGAACATTAAAGATCTGTACGTCGATTACGGCGCGATTCACGCACTGCGCGGCATCAGCTTGGACGTCAACCAGGGCGAAATCATCACGATCATCGGCTCCAACGGCGCCGGTAAGAGCACGACGCTGATGAGCATTTCCGGACTTGTCGGCAAAGCAGGCGGCAGCATCAGCTTCAAGGGCACCGACATCACGAACGTTGCCCCGCACAAAATTGTCCGCATGGGCATCGCCCACGTTCCCGAAGGCAGAAAGATATTCCCTTCCCTGACGGTGCGTGAAAACCTTATGTCCGGCACCATCGGCAACCCCGCGCTCTCCAAGCAGCGCATCTCTGAGCTCCTCGACGAGCAGTTTACGCTCTTCCCGCGTCTGAAAGAACGTATCAAGCAGCCCGGCGGCAGCCTTTCCGGCGGCGAACAGCAGATGCTTGCCATCGCGCGCGGACTGATGATGGACCCCGAGCTTGTCATGCTGGACGAGCCGTCGCTGGGTCTTGCTCCGATCGTTGTTGAAGAGATCTTCAAGCTGATTCTTAAGGTCCGCGACGCGGGCAAGACGGTGCTTCTCATCGAGCAGAACGCATCTCTCGCGCTTTCGATCGCCGACCGCGGCTATGTGCTGGAAAACGGCAAGATCATCCTCAGCGGACCCGGCCAGGAGCTTCTGACCAACGACTCCGTCAAGAAAGCATATCTCGGCGGTTAAGCCGCAATGCAAAAGAAAGAGAAACCAGGTAAAACCATGAAATTGAACCCAGAAATTTGTGAGCAGTTCACGGCGATTCTCCGCACCGAGCTGAAACCCGCCATGGGCTGCACCGAGCCGATCTCCATTGCATACGCCGCTGCCTACGCAAGAGAGCTTCTTGGCTGCGAGCCCGAGCACTGCGAAATCCAGTGCTCCGGCAATATCATCAAAAATGTCAACGCCGTCACTGTCCCGCAGACCAATGGTCTGCGCGGCATTGACGTGGCCGTGCTGGCCGGCGCCATCGGCGGCGACGCGAAGCGCGAGCTGGAGGTCCTGACGGCCATGACCGATGCCGCGCGCGCGCGCATCCGCGAGCTGCAGCAGGCAAAAATTGTGGACGTGCAGCTCCTGCAGACCGATCATCCGCTGCACTTCATTCTGTCCATGACGGCAAAGGACCAGTCCGTGCGTGTGGAAATCATCGACGCGCACACGAACCTCGGCGAAATCTGGCACAACGGGAAATGCATCCACCAGCGCGGCGAGCAGATCAGCACCGGCAGCGCAGAGCCCGATTACAGCGTCCTGAACATTCGCGACATTCTGGCCTACGCGGAAAGCGATGATCTGTCTGAAGCATTCTCGATTGTTGAAAATCAGCTCCGCTGCAACGCGGCCATCAGCAATGAGGGCCTGACAAACGATTGGGGCGAGTGCGTGGGCAAAACCCTTCTGCAGCTCGACCCGACCGAAAACGGCCGCATCTGCGCGCTGGCTGCGGCGGGCTCTGATGCGCGTATGAACGGCTGCGCGCTTCCTGTCGTCATCAACTCCGGCAGCGGCAACCAGGGTCTGACGGTCTCCATGCCCGTCTATGCGCACGCGACGGCCCTTGGCGTAAGCCATGAAAAGCTCCTGCGCGCGCTGTGCGTGAGCAATCTCGTCGCCCTTCGCCAGAAGCGCGATATCGGCAAGCTCTCCGCCTTCTGCGGCGCGGTCAGCGCGGCAGCCGGTGCGGTTGCGGGCATTGCCTACTTGGACGGCGCGTCCTATGAAGTAATTTGCGACACCGTTACCAACACCATCTGCACCATCGGCGGTATGGTCTGCGATGGCGCAAAGTCGTCCTGCGCGGGCAAAATTGCCGCAGCGCTGCGCTGCGGTCTTCTGAGCTACCAGATGGCGCAGAACAAGCGCGTGTACCGCACGGGCGAAGGCATTGTCGGAGAGGACATTGAGACCACCATCTCCAACGTCGGCCGCATGGCCAAGCAGGGCATGCGCAGCACAGACACGGAAATTCTGAATATCATCATTGGAAATTGATCCGGCACTTCCCTGCCCGGTCAGGAAAATGCCTCGCAGCCGCTTTTACGGAGACGGGGCATTTTCTGTAGGTTTGATTGCACTTGAAAAGGAGTCTTTATGAAAAAAATGTATGGCGTCAACACGCCGATTGTCTGCCCGATGCACGAAGACGGCACCGTAGACTATGCGAGCCTTGCAAAGCTTTGCGAATACCAGATTGAAAAGGGCGTGCACGGCCTGTATCCGAACGGTTCTACCGGCGAGATGTGCTATTTGTCGCTGGATGAAAGAAAGCGCGTGCTTGAGTGCACGATCGACGCCGCGCAGCACCGGACGCAGGTGTTCGGCATGGCCGGCTGCCTGACAACCGAAGACACCATCACGCTCGCGCAGCACGCCGAGCGCTGCGGCGCAGACGGCATCGGCGTCGTCACGCCGTTCTACTTCAAGCTCGACCGCAAAGAGCTTGTGCAGCACTTCAAGACCGTCTCGCAGAGTGTGTCAAAGGATTTCCCGATCTATCTCTACGGCATTCCGCAGTACGCGGTCAATGATATCACCCCGGAGCTTGCCGAAGAAATTGCAGACGCTTGCCCCAACGTCGCCGGCATCAAGTACAGCTGGGCCGATATGCCGCGGCTCATCTCGTTTCTCAAGGTTCGCGGCGGCGATTTCTCCGTCGTGGCGGGCGTTGACGATCTGTTCTACTGCATGCTCTGCTCTGGCGGCGACGGCGTGATCAGCGGCGCGGCAAACGTCATTCCGGAACTCTATGTCGCGGTTTATGACGCGTTCAAGGCAGGCGATCACAAGCGCGCCAGCGCGCTGCAGCTGCGCATCAACGACCTCAACCACGCGCTGATGGGCGCAAACGGCATGGCCCGGTTCAAGGCCGCGCTCAAATACCGCGGCGTGATTGCAGAAAAGCAGATGCGCCGTCCGCTGCGCGAGCTGGACGCGGAGGAAGAAACGTCTCTGATTGCGCAGCTCGAATCGCTCCGCTACACCTGCGTCGACTAAATTTCCTTAAAATCAAACCAGCCGCACTGTTTTCGGTGCGGCTGGTTTTTGTTTCAGGTGCCTGCGTACTTGTACGATGGCGCGCCGTGTGGTAAGATGGCGGTGAGGTGAAGCATATGATCGGCAAGGAGACCTGGGAAAAACTTCTGAAAATGAGCGAGGGCAAGTGCATGCTCTGCGGAACAGCTTTGAGAAAAGGCGATACGGTGATCGATCATATTCTGCCCCGGCGCTTTGGCGGGTCTGACCGAATCGAAAATCTTCGCCTGATCTGCCGCGCGTGCAACAATAAAACCGCGCCCCACCCATTTTCGGAAGCCGCCTTCGAACGGTACCTTTTCGCGTTTTTATCAGCAGACGCAAGATTTCAAAATGTCCGCGCCGGTGTGCCGCTGAGGGTCTCGCCGGAGCGCAAGCTTCTGCTTGATCTGACCTTCACGCGGGAATTAAATGGGAAAGACGTAACGTTTGCCGTGGAGTGCAAGGATTTGCGCGCCGCGACGCGGCAAAGCGTCCTGTCTGCGGTCTCCCAGATCGCCTATTATCAGAAGCTGCTCCCGGACACGCGCTTCATTCTTGCCGTCCCGACGCTTCTGGCCCAGGAATACCGGCAGCTGATCCGCGCGGCCGGCATCACACTGTGGGACGCGGAGAGTCTTCGCTGCGGCGTGCCGGACATTCTGCTTCCGATCTGTGCCGCGCCGGACCGGTACGATCTTCTGGCCGACCGTCTGCGCAGCTGCCCCGCCGGGCAGGAAGCCTGGCAGGTTTATCAGAAGCTGGTCGGTGAAATACTGGATGCGCTTTTTTGCCCGCCGCTTGACGGTGTGGCGGAGCAAAACGCAGATTTTAATTACGGCAACCGCAGAGACTTTGTTCTTCCCAACTATGCCGAGCATGGCTACTGGCAATATCTTCGCAATCGCTACCGCGCGGAGTTTATCGTCGTGGACGCGAAAAATTCCGCCAAAGAAATCGGAAAAGACGATATTCTGCAGGTCGCGCACTATCTGAAGGAAAAGGGCCCGGGCCTATTCGGCCTGATCTTCTCGCGGTGCGGGGCGAGCGAACGCGCCGAATACCATCTGCGCGATGTCTGGCAGAATGAAAACAAGATGATTGTCATCATCAGCGACACAGACGTCGAACAGATGCTTCTGTGCCGCCAGCGAGGAACCGATCCCTGCCGTGTTATCGTGGAAAAAATTCAGGAATTCCGGCAGCGTATCTGAATCCCCTCTGAAAAATATAAACCGCCTGCAGGCACCACACTGCCTGCAGGCGGTTTTTCTGCATTTAGCGTACGGGATTATGGCCGCTCAAAACTCACCGTATACGTCCCGAGCACCTGCTCACACGGAATTTCCGCCGCGTGCGCTACGACGTCTGCTTCGGATACACAGTCCTGACCGGCGCGGGATACGCCGGAAGCGTTTTCCCTACGCTTTTGCCATGCGCGCCCGCGGGAAGCTTCCAGGCAAAGCTGCAGTCGCAGAATTCCTTGTTCTGTGTCAGCTGCTCCGGCGGCCGGAGCGTCTTGTCCGGCTGCAGAAAATAACACCCGGCATTGTCCTTTTCCGCCGGGCAGCCGCCCTCGATGCCAACGCCCGTAAAAGAAATTCGCAGAAGCTCCGTCTCAAACGTGACTGTCTTCCCCTCGCGCGTAAACGGCACATCTTCCCAAAA
Organism: uncultured Oscillospiraceae bacterium; assembly: GCA_934643765.1. GTDB lineage: Bacteria > Bacillota > Clostridia > Oscillospirales > Oscillospiraceae > CAG-170. The sequence continues at coordinate 7,174 of CAKUCT010000021.1, read as the reverse complement.
GCCGATATTCAGCCATCCGCGCGTCCCGTCCGCTTCTACGGCGGTGTTGAACTCCAGATAGCCTCTTTTATCGTCCAGAATTTCCGCGTTGATCCGCAGCACCGGACGCAGCGACGAAAAGCCCTCCGGCAGTATGGCCCACAGCCGGTCCTGCTCTGCCTGATACGCCATCACAAATTGCGAAACTTTCATGTGCGCCTCCAAGTCTCTTTAGTTTACATAATCTAATTTCATCCTGCTCTTTTGTGCTTATCATAGCAGACGCAAGCGTTGAAATCCAGCGCGATTTTCCGTCGATTTTTCCGCGCAGCGGCGCAAGACCGCGGAGGTGCCATTCCACCTCCGCGGTCTTTGTTTTTTTATTTTGAATACGAATAGAAGCCTTCGCCCGAGGCCATGCCGAGCTTTCCTTCGTCCAGATACTTTTGCAGCATCGCGTCCATGCCGCGGAAATTATAGGGCGCCAGGAATGACGGCACCTTCAGATACTACTTGACGATGTTGTGCGCCGTCGTCAGGCCAACCGTATCGAGAATCCGGAACGGCCCCTTCGGCGCGCCTGTACCGCGCGTCCAGGCAAGGTCGATGCTTTTCGGGTCCGAGACGCCGTTGACATACAGATCCATCGCGGAAAACAGCATCGGAACGAGCATGGAATTGAGCAGGTATCCCGATTTTTCCTTGCGGACCGGCAGGGCAATCATGCGGATCTGCCCGGCAAAGGCCATCACCGCATCAAAAGACGCCTGGCTCGTCTTCGGCTGCGCCATAATTTCGGCAGTATTGTTCTTCCAGATCGAATTTGCAAAGTGCAGCGCCAGGTAAGCCTCCGGCCTTCCGGTGTACTTTGCAAACTTCGACGGCAGAAGCGTCGAGGAGTTTGTCACAAGAATCGTCTTTTCCGGCAGCAGCGGCGCAAGCTTTTTATAAAACGCAATCTTATCGTCCGCGTTCTCGGCCATGGACGCAATCACCAGATCGGCATCCTCAACGGCCTTTGCCATATCCAGCTCCAGCCGGATTGCTCCTGCGGCCGTCTCGACCTGTGCGCTGCACGCATCGGGGTCAAAGCTTTCCTCATCTGCAATGCCGCAGGCCCAGTTCTGCGCAGTTTTTCCGTCCGGGCCGGCCATGGCCGCAATCGTCTCCAGATATGTCTTTTTCAGCTGCGCAAGCTTTGGCTGTGTTCTTCCGATGCTGCCCGCGCTTCTGAGCCAGATTGTCACGTCACAGCCACAATAGGCCGCCTGAAACGCAATCTGACTTCCCAGAACGCCGCTGCCCGCAAGCACAATTTTTTTCATGTCACGCCATCCCTTTCTGTGTCTCATTTCTTATTACTCTAGCAAAAGGTGCGCTGCGTGTCCAATCAATAAATTGTTATCATTTCATAGATTTTCCGCATGCTTTATGGTATACTGGCATCGTGATTTTCTGTTCACCAAGCATCAGTTGACAAGGAGTCTTTGCAATGAATCTGCAGCATCTGCGATATTTTATAGAGCTGGCCGGTACGCAGCATTATACGCGCGCAGCCGAACATCTGTGCATCACGCAGCCAAGTCTGAGCCACGCCATTGCCCAGTTGGAAGCGGAGCTTGGCGTCCCGCTGTTTGAAAAGCAGGGCCGCGGCACGGTGCTGACGCCGTATGGCCAGCAGTTTCTTCTCTGTGCGCAGCAGACCGTCGGCACATTGGACGCGGGCGTTTCTGAAATACAGCGCATCAGCCGCGGTGAAGGGCTTATCCGCCTCGGGCTGCTGCGGCCGCTCGGCGTTGAATTTGTTCCGGCGCTTGCCGAGCATTTTTTACAGGCGCACCCGGACAAAAACATCCGTTTTACCTTCCAGGCCGGTTCTACCGGCGCGCTTTTGCAATCGCTTGCCGCGCGGAAACTCGATCTGGTATTTGCATCGCACGCGCCGGAAGATCCGAATCTTCTCTGCGCGCCGGTCGGGCATCAGGATCTGGTTCTGATTGTGCCAAAGGGGCACCCGCTGGCCACCAGGCGCTCTATTGATCTGGCCGAGACGCTTTCCTATCCGCAGATCTTCTTTTCCAAGGACGCAGGACTCCGGTACATCATCGACGCGCTGTTTGCCAAAACCGGCGGCACGCCGCATATTGCCTACGAAACACAGGAGGACCAGGTCATCGCGGGGCTCGTTGCGCAAGGGTTCGGCATTGCAGTTGTCCCGGATATGAAGCTGCTGCGGCAGCTGAACCTGCAGATCATCCAGATCGAAAAGCCCACATGGGAGCGCAAATTCTATCTGATCCGGGACGCGCGGACCTATCAGTCCCCTGCCGCGCAGAGCTTCTGGTCATTTGTTCTCTCGCAGTCGGGCTTATGAAAAACGCGCGGCATGCGTTTCCGCATGCCGCGCTGGGTATCATATGGTCTCTTCCATGCCCTCTTTGGCCGCAGTCTTCTTGTACTGCTCGCCCCAGACCACCATGGAATCAAGAATCGGCTTGAGACTGTAGCCGGTCTTCGTGAGCGTATACTCTACGCGCGGCGGGACCTCCGCATAAACCTTGCGGGTAAGCAGGCCCTTATCCTCCATATCGCGCAGCTGCGCGGTCAGCACCTTCTGCGTCACATGGCCGATGGACTTCTTCAGCTCGCCGAAGCGCTTCGTGCCATCCATCAGATCGCGCAGAATCAGAACCTTCCACTTGTCGCCGATGAGCATGAGCGTCGTCTCCACCGGGCACGCCGGGAGCTGCTTTAATTGATCGCGTTCCATATTATCCTCCAATAGTATCCTTTTGGTAACTACAGCACAATATTGTGCTTACTTTACGAATGGTCCCTACGGCGCTATTATAAAGCCATCAAAGGGAAAGCGCAAGTGCTTCTCAAAATCTGGAGGTATTTTACTATGAACAAAATTGCTGATCGGACCGTTGAACTGAACAAGGGCCATGTGGACATCTACAACAAGGGCAGCATTATGCTCTATGCGTATCAGACCAGAGACGCCATCGACAATGAGGTCTTCATCGTGGTCAAGGCCGGCCGCGGCGTCGTGATTGAGCTCCCCTGCTTCTATGACAACATTCAGGAGCTCACGGACTTTTTGAACCAGGAAAACATCCGCGTGGAGGCCAAACTTGTGGCCTATCATGCAGCCGGTGCTTCCTTCCTGCCGGAGGTTCCCGCCTATGGCACGGCCTCTTCCGTTGCCTATAACACTACCGGCAGCGGCGCGGGCCTGGTTGCAAACTTCAAAAACGCGTTCGGTGCCAGCTTTGACGCAGGTCTGTGCGGCGCGGACCACATTCTGGAAGAAGGTGAAACAGAGCTTGCCGGCATCCGCTTCGTGGTAAAACCCAATGCAGAAGCCTACGATTTGGAGATTCCGGAGATCAACTGCGTTTACACGCACATGATGGGCCATGACTGCCACTCGATCGTCGCTGGCTGCCCGCACGCCGACGGCATCATCTCCCAGCTGAACTACTACATCCGTCACGGTTTTGACCTTGTCCTCACATCCCATTACACCCCGGAGGATCTGAAGGACGCAAAGACTAAGGTCGCATATCTGAACGATCTGAAGGACATTGCCCTGACATGTGAAACGGCAGAAGAAATGAAAGCGAAGGTACAGGAAAAATATCCCGGCTACAGCGGCATGAACTATCTGGATATGACCGTCGGTTTCTTCTTCCCCGCCAAATAACACAAGCGCAAAGAAAACTTTGCGCGCAGTCTTTGGCAAAAATCGAAGCTTTTTGCCAGTTCTGAAAGGAGCTCTCATATGACACAGGCAGAACGGCGATTATTCTTGATTGAACGGCTTTTGCAGGAGCGGCCCTCGTGCCGCAGGCAGGAAATCCCGGCGGACAGCGCGCGGCAGAAAATTCTGCTGCGCGGCCTAATGAATGTCCGCCCGGCGCGGGCCGCCGACGAAGCATTTTTAGAGGTGCAGGACGCCTATCTGCAGCAGGAATGCCGGGCCGCGGGTGTGACGCGCCTGGAGGATCTGACGCCTGCTGCCGGAGATCTCTATCTCTGGCAGGGCGACATCACGAAGCTTTCCTGCGACGCGATTGTAAACGCCGCCAACAGCGCAATGACCGGCTGCTATGTGCCAAATCACGCCTGCATCGACAACTGCATCCACACCTACGCCGGCGTCCAGCTCCGGCTGGAATGCGCCAAACTGATGCAGCAGCAAGGACACGAGGAGCCAACCGGCCGGGCAAAAATCACACCGGCCTATAATCTGCCGTGCAAATACGTCCTGCACACCGTGGGCCCGATTGTAAGCGGCGCGGTCACGGCGGACGATGAGCGGCTGCTCTCCAGCTGCTACCGTTCGTGCCTCGCGCTGGCCGAGGCGCACGCCATCAAAAGCATCGCCTTCTGCTGCATCTCAACCGGTGTGTTCCACTTTCCAAACCGGCGCGCGGCCGAAATTGCGGTACAGACCGTGCAGCAGTACAAAAAAGAAACCAACAGCGAAATCAAGGTGATTTTCAATGTTTTCAAGGATATCGACCACGAGATCTACAGACAGCTTCTCGGCGCAGATTGACCTGCTGCGCAGCGCGCTGCAAGGCGCTGATGCCATTGTCATCGGCGCGGGCGCGGGGCTCTCCGCCTCGGCAGGCTTCGCCTATTCAGGCGAACATTTCCGGCAGTACTTTTCTGACTTCGCCTCAAAATACGGCTTTCAGGATATGTATTCCGGCGGCTTTTATCCATATGACACCCCGGAAGCATACTGGGCCTATTGGAGCCGGTACGTTCTCATCAACCGCTACATGGACGCGCCGAAGCCGGTCTACGAAACGCTTTTGCAGCTGGTAGACGGCAAAGACTACTTCGTCATCACGACAAATGTCGACCACTGTTTCCAGAAGGCCGGGTTTGACAAAAAGCGGCTGTTTTACACGCAGGGAGACTACGGGTTGTTCCAATGCTCCGGCCCCTGCCGGCAGGAGACGTTTGATAACGAAGCGGTCATCCGCGAAATGGTTGAACAGCAAAAGGACATGAAAATCCCGACAGCGCTGATTCCGCGCTGTCCGCACTGCGGAAAGCCGCTGACCATGAACCTTCGCTGCGACGACAAATTTGCAGAGGACGACGGCTGGCACCTGGCCGCCGAGCGGTATGCCGCCTTCCTTCGCACGCGAGAGGGCCAGAAGCTTCTGTTTCTGGAGCTTGGCGTAGGCCGCAACACCCCCGGCATCATCAAGTATCCCTTCTGGCAGATGACGGCGAAAAATCCGAAGGCCACGTATGCCTGCATCAACGGCGGTGAGGCGTATGCCCCCGATGAGATTGGTCCGCGTTCTGTCTGTATCGGCAGCGATATCGGAACTGTTCTTTCCGCGCTGCGGCAAAAACGCTCTGAACACCTATAATTTTTAAAGGCCCCGGCAGAGAGCTCTGCCGGGGCCTTATCCATATAGTCTTATCTTATTTCGTCAGAATTTCGACGGCTCTTCGCAGCGAGTCTGTGTCTCCCACGTTGCCCGGGAAGATCACATAGGCCATGCCGGGGAACTTGCTCTCCGCTCCGGTTCTCCAGACCGGGATTCCGGGCAGAATCTGCCCCAGCACGAGCGCCCTTCTGACTCTGAGCGCCTGCGTGCCGATGGTGCTGGAGGTAATGCCGCCCTTGGCAATCAGGAACGCCGGTTTCACGCGCAGCTGCCCTGCCAGCGCCTGCACGCTTTCGCTGATTCTGACCGAGCGGCGCAGCGCGCTCTCCTCCGTGTCAGAGTCAAAATGCAGAAGCGTCCGCTTTGTATAGCACACCGCGACCTTCCCCTCCAGAATGGCCTTCTCCTCCAGCGCAACGCACCGCTCGACCTCCCGCGCCAGAGCAAACTCGCCCTGCAGAACAAGATCACTGTCAAAGGCAATCGGCTCCGTTTCCGGCAGCTGCAAAAGCGCGTGGAGCTGCGCGGTCGTCTTTTCCGTATGGCTGCCGACAATCACCAGGCTGCCGCGCCCGTCGCGCTCCGGCTGCATATCCTTGCGCTGCAGATAAGGAATTGTTGAAATGCCGCCGGCGGCTTTTACAAAGCTTGCCGCTGTTCGGAACAAAAAGGTCTTTCCCCGCGCCATCGCCCGGTAGAGCGCCACCGCAAAAATCTTCACATCACAATCATCCAGCGCGTCCACCGTGACCTTGCCGAAGCCTGTGACTTGCATCAGTTTTGAGACAATCGCGTCATAGTCCTGCGCGCGCAGCTCTTCGATGGAAATTGTCGTCACATCCTCTGCGCGGTAAGCGCCATGTGTTTTTTCCGCAATGTACTGCGTCAGATCAGAATGCGTATAACCGAAGCTGGCGTCCTTTGCAAACTCAGTCTGCGCGGCGGGCACCAGCTGCACACCATATTGTACATAGTGCGTATGGTGCAGCGTAAACCGTCCGCCCTCTTTAAAATACGGAAAGAGAATTTCCCCGTCCACCGGCTGCCCAGCCGATTCCAGACAGTCGCGCAGCACCTGCGTCTCCAAGGGATAGTGGCCGCGGAGCGTAGAGTCGCTCCGGCTGATAAAGAGGAACTTCTTCCCCGCGCGCTTGGAAGCCTCCGCCGCATTGGCCGCAATTTCGCGGTGCAGCGCTTCCGTTTGCGCGGGCGTAAGCGCGCGGCTGTTGGTCAGAATATAAAATAGCCTTGTGTCTTCCAGCAGCCCCTGGCTGATGCTCTCCACGCTCCAATCGGTGTAGACCGACACATCATGAACGGTCTGCACGCCGGTGGGATCGTCGTCGAGCACGATGAACTTTGTATCATTCCGCGCAAGCTCCGCCTGCAGAAGCGCGGATACCGCCGCCTCACCGGCAGGCGGATATTGATTCAGAACCGAAACCGGTAATGTCTTTTCCATGGCCCTCTTAACCACCCTTTCCGCAGCATTCGCTGCACGTCACGCCGGCCATCTGCGCGCACGCTGCGTCTGTCCTTTTAAAGATATTTTTATGTTATCCGATCCGCCAGCCCTTGCGGGATCGCAAAACGCATAAATTTACATTGCGGCAGCTGATATGCACGATATTTTAAAAAAAGCCTTGCATCCAGCAAGGCTTTTGGCACCCCAGAGACGATTCGAACGTCCGACCCTTCGCTTAGGAGTATGGCTTACCATGTGATACACGGTTCGGATGTAACTTCCAATATCATCCCTTACGCAGAATGAC
>CAKUCT010000020.1 GCA_934643765.1 uncultured Oscillospiraceae bacterium | reverse complement strand
GCCGACCGGTACGCCAAGGGCCAGCATCTCCGGAATTCTCGCGATGCCGGACGAGAGCTTCATATTGGAAATCGGGCAGTGGCAGACGCCGGTGCCGGTTTCTGCGAGCAGGTGCAGCTCGTCTGTATTGAAATGAATGCCGTGCGCATACCAGACGTCCGGGCCGGTCCAGCCAAGCGACTGCATATACGCAAGCGGGCGCATGCCGAAGCGGGAGAGGGTGTAGTTTTCTTCGTCCTTGGTCTCGCACAGGTGGGTGTGCAGCCGGACATGGTACTGCCGGGCGAGAATTGCACTCTGACGCAGGAGTTCCCCGGAGACCGAGAACGGCGAGCACGGCGCGAGCGCCACGCGGTGCATGGACTGGAAGCTCGGGTCGTGATACGCCTCAATCAGGCGCGCGCTGTCGGCCATGATTTCGTCGATGCTCTGCACCACACTGTCGGGCGGCAGACCGCCGTCTTTTTTGGACAGATCCATGCTGCCGCGCGACAGATGCATGCGCATGCCGAGCGTTGACGCGGCGGAAAGCTGCGCGCCCAGCAGATCACCGGCGTGCGCGGGGAAGACATAGTGATGGTCAAAGCAGGTGGTGCAGCCGTTTTTCATCAGCTCGCCCATGCCGACAAGAGACGACAGGCGGACAGTGTCCTCGTTGAGTCCCTTCCAGATTTCATAGAGCGTTTTCAGCCAGTCGAACAGCTCCAGATTCTGCACCTGCGGCAGGTTCCGGGAAAAGACCTGATATAAGTGGTGGTGCGTGTTGACAAGGCCCGGATAGCAGAGCATGCCGGAAGCGTCGATCACCGTATCGGCCTCGCGCGGGCAGGTGTCGATGGCCTCAATCAGACCGTCGCGGCAGAAGAGATTGACATCATGCAATACGCGGTCGGCACCGTCGCAGGTGACAAGCGCGTCAATATGGGTCAGAAGAAGGGTAGACATTGCGGTAGGTTCCTTTCGTTTTGCATAGCGCCAGCTGACAAAACAGCATTGTCAGCCGACGCGTTTATCGTAGCACATTTCCGGGCAAAAATCTACAGCGACCTTGCAGAACGCTTCCGGCGCGCGGTGCGTAAGATGACACAGAGGTGATTTTGATGTGTCTTCGTACAGAGCGTCTGCGGATGCTGCTGCTCGGGCTCGGAATCGGATTGCTGGTGTCGTTTCTGATCTGCGGATGGTTCTGGCGGCTGCTGCTGGCGGCGGGGCTGATTGCCATCGCGCTGCTGATGGACTGCTAGAGAGGCGCGAGGCCCGGGCGGCACGGCAGATTTCAGATACACCCGAGGCATATCCTTGTCCGTCCGCGCGTATATACTTGTAAGGCACGGGTTGATGCTGCGCGGCGCAGGGCGCGCGGAACTTACACAGCGGCGTTCCGGCCAGAACCAACAAGGAGTGAAACATATGGAGCTTGTCTTTGAAAATCAGACGATCGATTTTTTACGGCAAATTGTCAGCAAAACTGTTACGCAGGAACAGACGCAGGAGCTGATTGTTCCGGACAGCTATCCGGATTGCGCGCGCATTGTGTTTACCGGGGCAAATGCGCTTGTGCGCGGCAAGGAGTGCCGGGACGGCAGCATGACACTCACCGGCGGCGTGCGCGCGGGCGTTCTGTATATCCCGGAGGACGGTACGCAGCCGCGCGCGCTGGAGTGCTATATCCCATACGCGTTCCGTGTGGACGACGCGCAGGCGACGGCGCAGATGCAGCTTTGCGCTGGCTGCCGGGTAAAGAGCGCGGACGCAAGGCTTATCAATTCCAGAAAGATTCTGGTGCGGGTGAACCTGGTCTGCGAGCTGACGGGCTATACACCGGCCAGCCAGACGATTCCGCGGCTCACGCAGGCGCCGGATCAGCTGCAGACAAAAACGGCGCAGTACCGGCTGGTGCTGCCGCAGGAGTACACGGAAAAGTCGTTTGCAATGTCGGAGGATCTGGAGATTCCGGCCTCGGAGCCGCAGATGGAGAAAATCGTGCAGTATTGGCTGAGCCCGGAAATTTCGGAGCAGAAGCTCGTCGGAAACAAGGCGGTGTTCAAAGGGACGGCCGGGCTCAAAATCTTGTTTCTGACGCCGGACGGAAGCCCTGCCGTATATGACAGGCAGCTGCCGTTTTCGCAGTATTGCGAGCTGCAGAGCGATGAAGACGACCGCGAGGCGCAGCTGCAGCTGTGTGTGACGGGGAGCGAACTGGAGCTAGTGCAGACGGACGAAGGCGGAAAGCTTCTGGTATCGCTCAACCTTCTGTGCCAGTGCCTGACGTTTGGCACGTGCGAGGTGACGCTGACGCAGGACGCCTACGCGACGCAGGGGAGCTTTACGCCGCAATGGAGCGAGATTGCGCTCTGCAGCCGGCTGGACAGGCAGACAATGTATGAGACGCTGCGCGGCAGCGTACCGGCGCAGGCGCGCGCGGTCATTGACAGCACGATCTATCTGGACGCACCGGCGCAGCAGAAGACGGACGGCGCGGTACAGTTCACAGCGCCGGCCACAGTCAATATTCTCTATTATGACGCCGACGGCGCGCTGCAGTCCGCCATTGTGCGAGACCAGGCCGTATGCACCATGGCGGCGGAGCATTGCGCCGTGTGCCAGGCGCGGGTCCAGCCGGGAAGAGACGGCTACGCGGCGCCATCCGGCGGCGGAATGGACGTGCGGTATGAGGTGAGCTTTGACATTTCCTGCTGCTGTGAGCAGACGCTGCGCGCGCTTGCGGGCGGGACATTGGAAGAAGGCGGGGAGAAAACTGCGGAAAAGTTCTGCGTCATTGTGAAGACCAATCCCAAAACGCAGAGCATCTGGGAGCTGGCAAAGGAATATCGGACGACGCAGCAGGCTATCGCGCAGGCAAATAATCTGACGACAGATGAGGCAGAGCAGGGCATGCTGCTGCTCATTCCGGTGTAGCCCGGGCAATCAACCGAAACGGCGAAGCGAAAATTCTAGGAGGCGGTAACGTGGAAGAACGCAGAAGCTTATACGATCAGATAGCCAGACGGACCGCCGGCAGCGTCTACATTGGCGTTGTCGGGCCGGTGCGCACCGGAAAATCAACGTTTATCAAGCGCTTTATGGAGCAGCTGGTGCTGCCGAATATGAGCGACACCTATCAGCGCGACCGCGCGCGAGACGAGCTGCCGCAGTCCGGCTCGGGCCGGACGATTATGACGACGGAGCCGAAGTTTGTGCCGGAACAGGCGGTGGAAATTTCGCCGGACGGCAAGTCGCGGCTGAAAGTGCGGCTGATTGACTCCGTGGGCTACGTTGTGCCCGGAGCGATGGGCGCCGACGAAGAGGGTCAGCCGCGGATGGTGATGACGCCGTGGGCCGATCACGAGGTCCCGCTGGCGCAGGCGGCGGAGATCGGGACCAGAAAGGTCATGGAGGAGCACAGCAGCATCGGCATTGTGATGACGACGGACGGCACAATCACCGATCTGACGGCCGAGGACTACGCACGGGCGCAGCGGCAGGCCATCGAGGACATGATGGCGACCGGGAAGCCCTTTGTGATTCTTGTGAACTCCGAGCATCCGGAGAGCGCGCAGGCGCGCGCCATGGCGCGGAATCTGCAGCAGACCTATCAGGTCGGCGCGCAGGCGATCAACGCGCTGAGCATGGATGTCGAGCAGATTCAGAATATTCTGATCGATCTCATGTATGAGTTCCCGGTGACGGAGCTCCGGTTCTTCCTACCCGGGTGGGTGCAGGCGCTGGATGCCGGAAACCCGGTGCAGGCGGCCTTGTATGAGGCGATGCGCAAGAGCGCGGAGAACATCTCAAAGCTCAGTCAGGCCGAGCCCGTCCTGCGCAAGATTCTGGAGCTGGAGCAGGTCGAGTCGTTCACGATTACCGACATTGACCTTGGAAGCGGCGTTGTAACGGCGCAGCTGCAGCTTCCGGCGGCTTTGTTCTATGAGATTTTGTCGGAGCAGACGGGGCTTGAGATTACGGGCGACACGCAGCTGATGCAGACGCTCTCGAAGCTGTCGCAGCAGGAGCGGGAGTACGCGCGCGTCGCAAGCGCCATGGAACAGGTGCGCGCCACAGGCTACGGCATTGTGATGCCGGATGAGGCGGAGCTGAAGCTGGATAAGCCGCAGATTGTCCGCAAAGGAAACAGCTACGCGGTGCACTTAAAAGCCAGCGCGCCGTCCATTCATCTTATGCGCGCGGAGATTGAAACGGAGCTGAACCCCATCGTAGGCGACGAGCAGCAGTCGGATGAGCTGATCAAGTATCTTCTTGGCGAGTATGAGGGCGACACGGAAAAGCTATGGCAGAGCAATATCTTCGGAAAATCGCTTTACGATCTGGTCAGCGAGGGGCTGACCGCCAAGCTTCACCGCATGCCGGACGATGCGCGCCAGAAGCTCACGAAGACACTTTCACGGATGATTAACGAGAACACGGGCGGGATGATCTGCATTTTGCTATAGCCGCCAAAAAAGCAGGTGCTTTTTTGGCAAAAGGATGTTCAAGGCAATAAAACGCAACCGGCCCTCCCGGAAGCATTCCGGGAGGGCCGGTTTGTGATTAGATGATGCGGCGGGCACCGATGTAACGGGTGTTGTAATAGGTCTCGTTCAGGGAATTGATACGAACGCCCGTGGACGGGGTAGAGGCGTGGACAAAGTTGCCGCCTCCGATGTACATGCCGACGTGGTTGGCGTAGCTTCCGTAGCCGAAGAAGACGAGGTCGCCGACCTGGAGGTTGTCTCTCGAAACAGCCGTGCCCTGGGTCATCTGGTCGTTTGCAACGCGCTTCATGCTATAGCCGTACTGCGTAAGCACGTAGTACATCAGGCCCGAGCAGTCGAAGCCGGTGGAAGGCGATGTGCCGCCCCAGACGTAGGAGTAGCCGATGAAGCTCATCGCGAAGTTCGCAATATCGGAAGCTGTGCCGCTGCCGGAAACGGTACCGCCGGTCGAGCCGGAGCCGGAGCCGGAACCGCCCGCTTCATCCGAGAGGTATTTGCCGGAGACATACGCGGTGTGACCGTCATATTGGATGCGGTACCAGCCGTTCGAGCAGCTGCCGGTGACGGTGACTGCCTGATTCCGGCTCAGTGTGCCGACCTTTGTGCTGGTGGAGAGCCACGAGTCGCGGACATTCAGCGTGTCGGTTGCGACATACATGGTCTTGTTCATATCCGTAACCGTGACGTTGAGGTCGCTTTCATTGACCTCGACGCTTGCCGTTGTGATATTGACATTGTACCACTGGCGTACGTCCTTATAGGCCCGGAGGAACATCGCCATGGCTTCCTGCCGGCTGGAGCCGGAGGTTGGGCGAAGATAGGTGCCGGAGCCGGACTTGGTGCCCTCCACAAATGCGTTGGACACGCAAAGCTGCGCGGCCTCTCTGGCCCAGGAATCAATCGCGCCGGCGTCTGCAAACGAGTTCAGGTCCTTGGAGCGCGTTGAGGTGTAGGCGGCTGCCTGGCAGAAGTTCTGGATGATCTTGAAAAATTCCTGGCGGCTCAAGGTCTGGTTCGGGCGGAACGTTCCGTCCGGATAGCCGCTGACAATGCCGTATTCATAGGCTTTGAGGATATTTTTGTCGGTTGTATCAGAAAAATAATCGGTGCGCTCCAGCTCGTCGATGACGTTGCCAGTCGCCTTTTCAAAGGCCACAACCGCCAGCTCGGACATTTCGCCGCGCGTGATTGTGGCGGTCAGATCGCCGGTTGTAAACGAGGCCGGAAGGATTCCGAGCTCCTGCATCTCTTTATAATACGGCGCGAACCACGAGCTGTATTTTGCGCCCGCGGCGACCGCGCTGGTGGCCAGACCCAGCACCATGACAAGCGCCAGCATCAGCGCCGTCAGTTTTTTGAAATTCTTCATAGCAGTTCCTCCTTCAACTCCAATCCGACCGGGCAGTGGTCCGAGCCGAAAATCTCGTCATAAATCGGCGCGGCTTCAATCGCCGGCTGCAGCCGGTTGGAGACGAGAAAATAGTCAATCCGCCAGCCCGCGTTCTTTTCCCGCGCGTGGAAGCGGTAGCTCCACCAGGAATATGCGCCCGTTACATCCGGGTTGCGGAAGCGGAAGGTGTCGGTAAAGCCGGCTGAGAGCAGCTTCGTGAAGCTCTCGCGCTCTTCATCGGAAAAGCCCGCGTTGCCGCGGTTCGGGCCGGGATTTTTGAGGTCAATCTCCTGATGCGCGACATTCAGATCGCCGCAGGCGATGACTGGCTTTCTGTGGTCCAGCTCCACAAGCTTTTCCCGGAACGCATCGTCCCACGAAAGACGGTGTTCGATGCGCTTGAGCCCGTCCTGCGCGTTCGGAGTGTAGCAGGTGACAAGATAAAATTTATCAAATTCCAGCGTAATCATCCGCCCCTCGCGGTCAAGCTCGTCCACGCCGACGCCATAGGCAACTGAAAGGGGATCATGCTTTGAAAAGATGGCCGTGCCGGAATAGCCCTTTTTCTCGGCAGAATTCCAGTATTGCCGGTAGCCCGGAAGCTCCAGGGAAATCTGCTCGGGTTGTAATTTGGTTTCCTGCAGGCAGAAGAAATCTGCGTGCAGCGTCTGGAAATAGTCCAGGAAGCCCTTTTGCAGGCAGGCGCGCAGGCCGTTGACATTCCAGGAAAGAAAGCGCATCTGCGATGCCTCCTTTTCAGCGTTCTTCTACGAATACAACCAAATTATATCAGATTATGACAACCGGGGCAAGTGTTAAATTGTAAACAATTCGTAACTATTTGTCATAAAATTTTGACATGCTTGTCAGTCGCGGCGAAATGTGGTATAACTGTGGCATGAAAATCAGAGTATTTCTTGCGGTGCTTGCGTGCAAGTGCTGCCGGTCGCTGATCCGTCTGCTGGGCAGAGGCGGAACCGACTTTCCCGGGCGCGTGGCGCTCAAAATCTGTCCGAGTCTGCTGGGATATTTGGCAAAGGACGTAACGACTGTGATCGTTACGGGCACCAACGGCAAGACCACGACTTCTCGTATGATTGAGCAGTCGTGGACGGACGCTGGAATTTCTTCCTTTGCCAATAAGTCCGGCGCGAATCTGCTGAGCGGCGTGACGGCGGAGTTTGCCGTCCATTCTTCGCTTTCCGGCAAGTGCCGGTACTCGCATGCACTCATCGAGTCTGACGAGGCGGCGTTCAAGGCTATCTCCAAATTCGTGGACGCAAAGGCCGTGGTGGTGACGAATGTGTTCCGTGACCAGCTCGACCGCTACGGCGAGGTGACGCATACGCTCGATAACATCCGCATCGGCATCGAGAACTCCAAGAACGCCACACTGTGCGTCAACGCGGACGACTCTCTTTGCGCCTCGCTGCACGACGTGCTGCCGAACCCGGTTGTGTTCTTCGGCGTCGATACGCCGATCTATCAGGACAGAGTTGCTGAGCTCTCCGATGCGCCGTACTGCATCCGCTGCAAGCACGAGTACGTCTACGACTATGTGACCTACGGCCACCTGGGCGGGTACCGCTGCCCGAGCTGCGGCTACACAAGACCGCAGCCTCAGGTGCATGTGACAAAGGTTCTGAAAACCGACGACGAGCATTCCGAGGTCGTCTTCGCCGAAAACGACAAGGAGTTTCCGGCCAATATCCATCTGCCCGGCGGATACAATATTTATAATGCCTGCGCGTGCATGGCGGCGGCCTCCGTTATGGGCATCGATATGGAAGTCGCGGCCAAGTCGCTCTCCAGCTTTGCCTGCGGCTTCGGGCGCATGGAAAAGTTCAAGATTCATGATACGGACGTGCGGATGATCCTGATCAAGAACCCCGCGGGCTGCAACCAGGTGCTGAACTTCCTGACGCAGCGCACAGAGCCGTTCGTCTTCGCAGCCTGCCTCAATGACCGGGCACAGGACGGAAAGGACGTCAGCTGGATCTGGGATGTGGACTTTGAGCGCCTGACTGCAATGGAGGGCGTGCTGTCTGATATCTATGTCTCCGGCGTGCGCGCGGACGATATGGCGCTGCGCTTTTTGTACGCGGGCTTCCCGGAAGAGCGCATCCATGTGCAGAAGGATTACGGCGCGCTGATGGAAGAGGCCACGAGCAAAAAGCTTCCGGTTTTCGTCATGCCGACGTATACCGCGATGCTGGCCCTGCGCGGCACGATTGCCAAGCGCTACGGCTATAAAGAGTTCTGGCAGTAGGGGGAAGAGAATATGGAACTGAACATTTGCCATCTGTATCCCGATATTCTGAACCTCTACGGCGACCGGGGCAACATTCTTTGTATGAAGAAGCGTCTTTCGTGGCGCGGTATCGATGGAAACGTCGACGAGGTTTCCATCGGCCAGAAGCTGGACGCGAAAAAATACGATCTTATATTCATCGGCGGCGGCCAGGATTTTGAGCAGGAGGTTCTGCTGCCCGATCTTCGCAGCGGAAAAGCGGACGAGCTCAAATCGGCCATTGAAGACGGCATCACCGTGCTTGCCATCTGCGGCGGCTATCAGATGCTGGGGCAGTATTATAAGACGTGGGACGGCGTGCAGTGTGACTTTACTGGTGCGCTGGATCTTTACACCGTGGGCTCGAAAGAGCGCATGATCGGAAACTATATGTTCACTTGCGACGAGCTTGGCTGTGAGGTCGTCGGCTTTGAGAATCACTCCGGCAAGACCTACCTTGGCCCGTCGGTGCGGCCCATGGGCAAGGTCCTGGCGGGCTCCGGCAACAACGGCGAAGACGGTCAGGAGGGCGCGCGGTATAAAAATGTGTTTGCGACGTATTCCCACGGCTGCCTGCTTCCGAAAAACCCGCAGCTTGCCGACTATATTTTAAAGACAGCGCTGGCGCGGAAATACGGCCAGGCGGAGCTTTCTCCTCTGGAAGACCGGCTGGAAGCAGCGGCACATGATTACATGCAGAACCGGCTGAGCCAGAAGTAAATATCAAATCGCCCCTCCCGTGCGGGAGGGGCGATTGCTTGTTATGGTGTGTGCGTGCAGATTTCGGCGGCCTTGGCCTGGAGCGATTTGAGATCGCGGAAGGTGTCCGGCCGCTTGGTCACGTCGCGCAGCAGCGCGGACGGGTGATACAGGGCAGTGAACCAGATGCCGCCCTTCTGCTCCCATTTGCCATGGTCGCGCGAGATTTTGAAATCCTCGCGGATGAGCTTCATCGCGGCGATGCGGCCGAGGCAGACGATGATTTTGGGCTGAAGCAGCTTCGTCTGCTTGCGAAGATAGCCGATGCAGGCGTCCTGCTCGGTGCCAAGCGGGTCGCGGTTGTGCGGCGGGCGGCATTTGACAATATTTGCGATATAGCAGTTGTGCCGGCCAAGATCAATGATGCGCAGCATGTCGTCGAGCAGCTTTCCCGCCGGGCCGACAAAAGGCTCGCCGGTCAGGTCCTCCTGCTCGCCCGGGCCTTCGCCGACGAAGAGAATCTCTGCATCCTCCGGCCCGACGCCGAAGACGACATTGTGCCGCGTCTGGCACAGGGGGCACATCGTGCACTGCAGGCAGACGCTTCTAAGCTGGTCCCAGGTCATGGCGCACATTCCTTTCTGTTTGGATTAAACGTCGTAATCATCGTGGAAGCGGCGGTGGTGATACTGCTTTTCCAAATCTCTGCGCCGCTTTTCCATGCGCAGGCGGCGGATTCTTCTGCGGCGGAGATATAACAGCAGCACCAGCACCAAAAAGACGGCGATGACGCCGAGAATCAGAAATACAATCCACTTCCACCAGTTCTTCTGGATATAGGCAGACGACGAGGACGCAACTGCGGAAAACTCCGAGCGCGCCACGTCTGCGATGGCAAGAAGATCGGTCTCATCAACCAGCTCCCCATTGTAGTAGACCTTAGCGGTGCCGAGTTTCTGGCCCTCCTGCACGGGGGCTTCAATCTCCTGCGCGTCAAGAAGCGTTTCCGTTTTCAGAAGATCGGGGTTATAGTTGGCCGGCAGAAGCAGCCGGATATCCTTTGCCGGAGCGACGGCGACGGCCTCAGAGCCCGCCGAGTTGAGAACGTTCACCTGAGCGATAGGGTAGAGCGGGGACAGGGCCGTGACGTAGGAAAAGTTATCAAAGCCATAGTCCAGCAGCTTGATGGTCTCCGGGAAGCTCTCCATCAGAAGATCGCCGCTGTCAAGCAC
The DNA here is from genome assembly GCA_934643765.1 of uncultured Oscillospiraceae bacterium. GTDB lineage: Bacteria > Bacillota > Clostridia > Oscillospirales > Oscillospiraceae > CAG-170. The sequence continues at coordinate 5,612 of CAKUCT010000020.1, read as the reverse complement.
GGTGGTCTTCGCGCCGCACAGAATGGACAGAAAGCGGATGCCGTCTTCTTCCGCCGTAGCAATCAGGCACCGGCCAGCGGCGCTCGTATAGCCGGTCTTCACGCCGTTGGCGCGGTAGTAATAAAGGGAATTGCCGGTCGATTTGTAGATCAGCATATTTGTCGTCTTGAGCGGCTGGATGTTCTGGCGCATGTTGTCGTCCGGCAGCTGATACTGGCTGGTGTTGACAATCTGGCGGAAGTTTTCACTTTTCAGAGCCGCCTGTGTGATTTTAGCCAGGTCGCGCGCAGTGGTGTAGTGGCTTTCGTCATGCAGACCGTGGGGGTTATTGAAATGCGTGCCCTCGCAGCCGAGCGCGTAGGCCCGTTCGTTCATCATGCGCACAAAGTCGGCAACGGAGCCTGCGATATATTCCGCGACGACATTGGCCGCGTCGTTGCCGGAGCTGACCATCATGCAGTACAGAAGATTTTCCAGCGTCATTTTTTCGCCGACGACAAGACCGACGACGCTGCTGTCCTGGTCAAGGCCCGACAACGCGCTTTCGTCCACGGTGATGACATCGGACAGGTTGCCGTTTTCAAGCGCCAGAAGGCACGTCATGATCTTCGTCAGGCTGGCGGGATAGACGCGTTCGTCCGCGTCCTGCTCATATACGGTTCTTCCGGTGTTGAGGTCAATGAGCAAGGCGGCTTTCGCGTTGACGGAAAAGTTCGGGTCTGCCGACGGGACGACCTGCATGGCGGTCTCTTCGCCCGCTGATGCGTCGGGATTTTCCGCGTCCGCAGCCGCAGCTGCGGGATCGTCAGAAGCGGCAGTCTCGGATGCGGCATCGGAAGCGTCCGGGACAGAAGCCTCCGGCGCGGCCAGCGCCGCGGGGACAAGACAGCCGCAGAGCAGAAGGCCGGCCAGAAATAACGCAAAAAATTTTGTAAGTTTCATGAATATCACCATTTTATTGAATCGGCATTGCCGAAGTTGGATCTTATATGTTAGAATATTATATAAAGAAAATGGGTTGCTGTCAATCTTAGGGACAAGGGGGGAGCCGGATGAGAAACAAGCAGACGGCCGCATTTGCCGCGCTGGCTTTGGCGGTTGCGCTTTTCTCGGTGGGATTCTTTCTTGGCCGGCAGACGGTGCCCTATGAAGCGGGCATTGCGGTTCAGCGGCCGGTATCGTCTGCGCAGCGCGGCGATGCGCAAAACGGCCAGGCACAAGCTTCGGACGCTTCGGACGAAGCACCGCCGGAGCAGACGCAGTTTCCGATCAACCTGAACACGGCGACACTCGAGGAGCTGTGCGAGCTTCCGCGCATCGGCCCGACGCTTGCCCAGCGGATTCTGGATTACCGCGCGCAGTATGGGCGCTTTTCCGCCGCGGAGCAGCTGATGGACGTGGAGGGAATCGGCGAGACAACCTTTGAAGGTCTGAAAGATCTGGTAATAGTGGAGGATTCCAAATGAAAATATTAGTGGTAGACGATGAAAAGCTGCTCGTCAAGGGCATCAAGTTCAATCTGGAGAATGAGGGCTACGAGGTCATTACCGGCGCCGACGGCATGGAGGCGGTGGAGTTGGCGGGCAGCGAAAGCCCGGATTTGATCGTGCTTGATCTGATGATGCCGCGGTTGGACGGACTGGAGGCCTGCGGAAAAATCCGGGAATTCTCGGATGTTCCGATTATTATGTTAACTGCAAAGGCCGATGATATGGACAAGCTCCTTGGCTTTGAGCACGGGGCAGACGATTATCTGACAAAGCCCTTCAACATTCTTGAGCTCAAGGCCAGAATCAAGGCACTTCTTCGCCGCAGCCGCGCACAAAAGCGCGAGCAGGCCCCGGAAAGTAAGCTTGTCTGCGGTCATATCACCATCGACCGCGACGCGCGCGACGCTTATAATGACGGCGTGCTGGTCGATCTGACGGCGAAGGAGTTTGACCTGATGGAGCTTCTGATGCGAAACCCGAACCGGGTGTACTCCAGAGAGTCGCTGCTCAACGCAATCTGGGGCTATGACTCGAGCAGCGATATTCGGACGGTGGACGTGCACATCCGCAGGCTCCGGGAAAAGCTGGAGCGGAATCCCGCGGTGCCGGAGCATATTATGACCAAGTGGGGAGTGGGCTACTATTTCAAATACTAAGCATCCTGTGCGGCTGTTTTCCAACAGCTCGCAGCTGAGAAACGCGCTGGCCTACATGATCATTGCGTCGTTGGCGCTGGTGTTTCTGAATGTGTATTCCGCGCGCAACACGCGCGAACTGATGTTCCAGGCAAAGTATGCCTCGGTACAGGATAAGATTCAGGTTGTGGCGTCGTCGTTTGAGACCGTTGACACACTGAGCACAGAGACGGTCGGACAGGTCATCTCCGTGCTTGGCACGATCAATGTAAGCCGCCTCATCATCACCGACGGCGAGGCGAAGATTCTCTATGACTCGTCGGTCCATCAGAACGCGGCGGGAAAATATGCGCTGATGGAGGAGATTGTGCAGGCGCTGGGGGGGAACGATGTGTTCCACTGCACCTATCACAGCGGCGCCCTGCAGAGCTATGCAGCGGTGCCCATTATCTCGCGCCGCAATACCATCGGCTGCGTGTATGTGATGGACTATGACGCGCAGCAGGGCCAGATCATCGCAAATCTGGAGCTGAACATTCTGCGCGGCTCGTGGATTTTGCTTGGCGGCATTATTTTGTGCTCGGCAGTCTTTTCACTTGTCAGCTCCAAGCGCATGCGCAAGATTCTGACCTCAATGCGTCTGGTGCGCGAGGGCGAGTACAGCCACAAAATCCAGATGCGCGGCGACGATGAGTATGCGACGCTTGCAACCGAGTTCAATAAGCTCACGGATCGGCTCCAGGAGTCGGAGGCGACGCAGCGGCAGTTTGTGTCCGACGCATCGCACGAGCTCAAGACGCCGCTGGCGTCCATCAAGCTGCTTTCAGATTCCATTTTGCAGAACGATATGGACGCGGACACGATGCGGGAGTTTGTGGCCGACATCGGAAACGAGTCGGACCGCCTGACGCGCATGACGCAGAAGCTTCTGACGCTCAGCAAGTCGGACGCGCAGACGGTCTGCGACCATGAGGTGGTCGATCTGGCGGAGACGGTGCGCAAGGTGTTCCGGATGCTGGTGCCGCTGGCGGATAAGACGCAGGTGCAGCTGTCGGCGAACCTCAAGCGCGGGTGCTATGTCCTGTCGATGGAGGACGATGCGTACCAGATCATCTTCAATCTGGTGGAAAACGGCATCAAATACAACCGGCCCGAGGGCAGCGTCCATGTGACCGTCAGCCATAGGAACGACGAGGTGGAGCTTCTGGTGGAGGATACCGGTATGGGCATCCCGCAGGAGGCCATCGAGCATATTTTCGAGCGCTTCTACCGCGTGGACAAGGCCAGATCCCGGCAGGCCGGCGGCTCGGGGCTTGGGCTTTCGATTGTCCATGAGCTGGTGGAACGGAACTTCGGCTCGATTGAGGTTTCGTCGGAAGAGGGCAAAGGCACACGCTTTTCGGTGCACTTCCCGTACTTTGAACTCGAGGAGGGGGAAGACGATGAAGCGTAAGATGCGCACAAGTCTGGCCGCCGTGCTGATCGCGGCGCTGCTTTGCGGCTGCGCAGCCGGGCGCGTAGAGCAGCCGGGGGTCAATACCATTGATTTCTATTACCGCCAGACGGATTCCCGTTTTGATAACCCCACCGGCGCGCTGGCAAGCGAACATGTGGATCTTGGCAGCACGGAGATAACGCTGGCAGAAATTCTGGCGCGCTATTTTGAAGGCCCGCAGACGGACGGCCTGCAGTCCATCTTCACGGAGAACACGGCCTGCACGTCCGTAACGGTGGACGATGGGGTCCTGACGCTGGACATGAACGAGGCATACGCGTCGCTCACGGGTGTGGACCGGACGCTGGCCGCGGCTTGCCTGACGATGACCATGGAGCAGATTGAATTTGTGGACGCAGTGCAGATCCGCACCCCGGCCGGCATCGTGACGAGCCAGACGCCGGCAAAGCTGAGTACGGATTTCTATCTGCTGCAGGATATGTCCTGGCTCTATCCGGAGCGGACGGTGCAGCTGTATTTTGTCGGGCAGAACGGAAAGCTGCAGGCTGAAAAGCGCGCCATTGCCTACCAGGACCCGGAGGCGCTGCCGCAGATGACGCTGCAGGCGCTGATCGACGGGCCGGAAAACCGGCAGCTGCATGCAAGCGTCCCGACAGGGACACAGATTTTTGCCATGCGTGTGACAGGAAACCTGTGCACGGTGGTGCTCTCGGAGGAGTTTTCCGCGTGCGACACGGATACGACACGCGCGGAGCTTGCGGTGCATAGTGTGGTGGCGAGCCTCTGCTCGCTGAGTGAAATTGAGCAGGTACAGCTGCGCCTGGTCAACGGCAGCGCGCTTGAAAACTGCCCGATTGATGAGCCGCTGGCACCCGAGAGCATGTGGTACAACTGAACGCGGCGCGATACCGTTTCGATATCGCCTCGCAGGGTTTTGCCCCGCAGGGCGAAACAGAATGAAAAAGCAATATGAAAAGGACGGTACCGGATGGTACCGTCCTTTTTTGGAGCTTGGAAATTATTTGTCGTACAGATCGACGAGCTTCTGCAGATGCTCGAAACGCTCCTTAGCGTTCTCTTCGTTCTTCGCGAACAGAACAGTGGCGCGCTCCGGGAACTCGCGGGTCAGACGGCTGTAACGGGCCTCGTTCATCAGGAACTCCTGATAGCCGCCAGCGGGGGCCTTGGAGTCGAGCGTGAACTTCTTCTCGGCAGCGGGGTTGTAACGGAACATGTTCCAGTAGCCGCAGTCGACAGCCTTCTTCATTTCCTTCTGGCAGTTGGTCATGCCGCCCTTGATGGAGTGCATCTCGCAGGGAGCGTAGCCGATGATGAGGGACGGGCCATGGTAAGCTTCTGCTTCCTGGATGGCCTTCAGCGTCTGAGCCGCGTTGGCGCCCATGGCGACCTGCGCGACGTAGACATAGCCGTAGCTCATTGCAATCTCAGCCAGGGACTTGGACTTGATTTCCTTACCGGCAGCTGCGAACTGTGCAACCTGGCCGATGTTGGAAGCCTTGGAGGCCTGTCCGCCGGTGTTGGAGTAAACTTCGGTATCGAAGACGAAGATGTTGACGTCTTCGCCGGAAGCCAGAACATGGTCGACGCCGCCGAAGCCGATGTCGTATGCCCAGCCGTCGCCGCCGAAGATCCAGACGGACTTCTTGGCGAGGTATTCCTTCTTGTCGAGGATCTGCTGTGCGAGCGTGCAGGCTTCGCAGTCGCAGGTCTTGGCGCCCTTGGCCTTCAGCTCTGCAGCATGCTCAGCAAACTGCGGGATAGCTGCCAGCTGGTCAACCGTCGTGATAGAAGCTTCGAGCTCAGCAACGTAAGCCTTGGTAGCAGCCTTGTTAGCCTCGCCGTCGTTCATGGTGTCGAGCCACTTCTGAGCGGCAGCCTTCAGATCGGCGTCTGCCCACTCAACAGCGATCAGCTGCTTGGTCAGGCCCTCAAGCTGCGTGCGGATAGCCTTCTGGCCGAGATACATACCGAAGCCATGCTCCGCGTTGTCCTCGAACAGGGAGTTGCACC
>CAKUCT010000019.1 GCA_934643765.1 uncultured Oscillospiraceae bacterium | reverse complement strand
CCCGCAGGCTCGTCGAAGCAAATTCCATATCCCTCGCTCCGCCGCAGGCGGCAGAGCTCGTCCATTTCATTGCTTCTCCTCTCCAACCAGAAATCGCTTCGCGGATTCCCGGTTGGCATTATAGCCACGCAGAGTTCGCCGCCCGCAGGCGGCGAATAAATTGAAATTATTTTTTGCCGCGACCTGTGCGTGGCAAAAAATTCTTTACGCGAAGAGAGTGTGTTTTTGCAGGTTCCGCCTGCAAAAACGCGCGGGTCGGAGCGTATTCCCTTTGCCCAAAAATCAAAGATTTTTGGGCAAGCAAAAAAGCAGAAGGCCAAAGCCTTCTGCTTTTTTATGTCTTGAATTAGCCCTGTGCCTTCATGCGAGCGAAGCAATCGCTGCAGTAAACAGGACGGTCGGACTTGGGCTCAAAGGGAACACGAGCTTCGCCGCCGCAAGCAGCGCAAGTCGCGGTGAAATACTCTCTCGGGCCACGGGTCGCGGTCTTACGAGCGTCGCGGCAAGCCTTGCAGCGCTGGGGCTCATTCTGGAAGCCTCTTTCTGCGTAGAACTCCTGCTCACCGGCGGTGAAAACGAATTCCTTGCCACATTCCTTGCAGACCAAAGTTTTGTCTTCGTACATTGATGTTACCTCTCTTTAGCGAAAATAGTGATTTGCCCTGAGAATTGCGGCTCTCGCTCGTAGTTACAGGGACTGTATATGACATCAGCCAGAAGCTGGATGCACCAGAAATGCCTTGCGTTCTCCATAGGGCTTGTACACGAAGAGAGGGTACAAAGAAAAACCGAAAGAATCAACAGGCTGCTTGGTCCCGGCTATCTATTTGTTATAAAAACGCCGCCGGTCTGCGTCTTTATGTTCCTTATTATATGCAAGCATTTTCCATTTGTCAATAGTAAATAAATCTCTTTTTAGTTTCAAAGCGTTTTTTGTACGTTTTCGACGTCTTTCACAAGCGCTCGTACGACCAATTCCGCAAGATCTTGTGTGTCCGCCTCGGCCATCACACGAATGAGCGGCTCTGTGCCCGACGCGCGCAGCAAAATCCGCCCATGGCCCGCCAGACGCTGCTCCTCGCGCGCGACGCACGCGGCAAGCTCCGCGCTTTGCATAATGGCCGTTTTTTCTGCGTTGCTGCCGACCTTGACGTTTTCCAGCAGCTGCGGATAGTGCGTAATCTGGCCTGCAAGCTCGCTGGCCTTCTTGCCGCTGGCGCCAAGAATGGACAAAAACTGCAGCGCCGCCAGCTGGCCGTCGCCGGTCGTCATATGCTCCAGGAAGATGATATGGCCCGACTGCTCGCCGCCGAGGACCATCGACTCTTTCTGCATCAGCTCCAGCACGTTCCGGTCGCCGACCGCCGCGCACAGCAGCTTCAGATGGTTCTCCTCGCAAAATTTATGAAGGCCGAGATTCGACATCACCGTCGCCACGAAGCCCCCCGACTGAAGCTTTCCCTGCGCGGTCAGATACTCCGCGCAGACGGCCATGATCTGGTCGCCGTCAATCTCATTGCCCCGCTCGTCAACCGCCAGGCAGCGGTCGGCATCGCCGTCAAAGGCCAGGCCGAGATCAAAGCCGCCCTCCCGGACCGCTTTTCCAAGCTGCGCAAGATGCGTCGAGCCGCAGCCGTCGTTGATGTTCACGCCGTCCGGCGAAACGCTCAGATACTTCGCCTGCAGCGGGAATCTGGAAAAGAGCTTCTCCGCCGTCGCGCTGGCCGCGCCGTTCGCGCAGTCAAAAACAACGCGCAGGGGCCGAATTTCCTCCACGGTCGACGCCAGGTGCGCCAGATACGTTTCCGCCAGCGCAGCGCCGTCTGCAATCCGGCCAATCTCGCCGTGCGTCTTCGTTGGCAGCTCGCCCTCCTGCAGGATCAGCGCTTCCATTTCCGCCTCCAGCTCGTCGCTGAGCTTGAAGCCCTTGGAAGAGAACATCTTGATGCCGTTGTGCTCATAGGGGTTGTGCGACGCGGAAATGACAATGCCCGCATCCGCGCCCTGCTGCACCGTCAGATACGCAACCGCCGGCGTCGGAATCACGCCCAGCCGAATCGCGTCGCAGCCGCTGGCAGTCAGACCGGCAAGCAGCGCCGCCTCCAGCATATCCGAAGAAATGCGTGTGTCCTTTCCGATGACAACGCGCGGCCGTCTGCCGCTGGTGCTTCCAAGACTGATCGCCGCCGCCTGGCCGACGCGGTATGCAAGATGGCATGTCAGCGTTTCATTGGCAACGCCGCGGATGCCGTCCGTTCCAAATAGTTTCCCCATTCTGATTGAACCTCACTTAAAAACTCAGTTGCTCGCCCTGCGGCGATACCGGCGCGGGCAGATGCAGATGCTCATAGGCAAGCTGCGTCACACAGCGGCCTCTTGGCGTGCGCGTCAGAAAGCCGATCTGCATCAGATACGGCTCGTACACATCCTCCAGCGTCACAGCCTCTTCGCCGATCGTCGCCGCCAGCGTTTCCAGACCCACCGGGCCTCCGCCGTAATTCCGGATGATCGCCGTCAGCATGCGCCGGTCAATGGCGTCAAGCCCCAGATGATCGACCTCCAGCTTGCCCAGCGCGTGGTCCGCCGCTTCTTTTGTAATCACGCCGTCATAATAAATCTGCGCAAAATCGCGCACCCGCCGCAGCAGGCGGTTTGCAATACGCGGCGTTCCGCGCGAACGCGACGCAATCTCCAGCGCGCCCGCCGGGTCAATGTCAATGCCGAGCAGCGCCGCCGAGCGCGTGACAATCCGGCTGAGCTCCTCGTTCGTGTAAAGCTCCAGCCGCAGCTGCACGCCAAAGCGGTCTCGCAGGGGGCTTGAAAGCTGGCCCGCGCGCGTCGTCGCGCCGATGAGCGTAAAGCGCGGCAGATCCAGCCGGATGGAGTTGGCCGAGGGGCCCTTGCCGATGATGATATCGATCGCGTAGTCCTCCATCGCCGGATACAAAATCTCTTCCACGGCGCGGTTGAGGCGGTGAATTTCATCGATGAACAGAATATCGCCCGGGGCAAGATTGGTCAAAAGCGCCGCCAGGTCTCCCGCCTTTTCAATGGCCGGGCCAGATGTCACGCGGATGCCGGAGCCCATCTCGTTTGCGATAACGCCCGCCAGCGTCGTCTTTCCAAGGCCCGGAGGGCCGTAGAGCAGCACGTGATCCAATGGCTCGTTGCGGCGTCTGGCCGCCTCGATATAGACAGACAGATTGCCCTTGGCCTTCTCCTGCCCGGTATAATCCGCAAGCGTCTTCGGCCGCAGATTGACCTCCCCGTCGTCCTGTGGGGTCAGGCTCGTCGTCACAATCGGCGCTTCGTAATTCTGAGAAAAATCGAGACTCATTGTCTGCTCCTCTCACCCAAAATGGAATGAACGCTCCGCCGCGCGCGACGAAGACAAGAAAATGTATGTTCCGGAAATCACTGCATCACCATGGCTCTGAGCGCCTGGCGGACAATTTCCTCCACGCTCGCCGTCTGCACGTCGATTCCCTTGAGCGCAAGCGCGATCTCCTGCTGGCTGTAGCCCAGGCTTGCGAGCGCCGCGGTAGCTTCTGCGGTCTTGCTGCCGCGCATGGCAGGCGCAGTGTCCATCTGCGCAGCGTTCAGCTCCATCTGCGCGCCTGCAATCTTGTCCTTGAGCTCCAGCAAAATCCGCTGCGCCATTTTTTTGCCGACACCCTGTGCCATCGTCAGCGTCTTTTCGTCCTGCGTCATCACGGCCAGCGTAAACTGGTCCGGCGTCACAACCGACAAAATGGCCAACGCCGCCTTCGGCCCCACGCCGGTGACGCCAAGCAGCCTTTCAAAGCAGCTCAGCTCCTCGCGCGTAGAAAAGCCGTAAATATCAAACGCATCTTCTTTGATGTTGCAGTAGGTGTAGAGCCTTGCCGGCTTTCCGATCTGGAGCTTTGAGATGGTGTAATTTGTCGTATGGCAGGCGTAGCCCACTCCGCCGCAGTCCACCACGGCAAGGTTCGCATCGAGAACCGTAATCGTCCCGTTCAGATAATAAAACACCGGCCCGCCCCCTTCTTTATCGTTCCTGTACGCGGCTTAAAAGCGATGTCGCGCTTCTCGCATGGCAGAGCGCAATGGCAATCGCGTCCGCCGCGTCGTCCGGCCGCGCCACCTTTTCCATTTTTAAAATGCGCCGGGTCATATCCATGACCTGCCGCTTCTCCGCGCCGCCGTAGCCGACCACAGCCTGCTTGACCTGGTTCGGCGTATACTCAAAAAGCGGCGCGCCGTATTTTTCAATCGCCAGCAAAATGACGCCGCGCCCGTGGCTCACGCCGATGCCGGTCGTCACATTATGGCCCCAGAAAAGCTCCTCCACTGCCACCGCGTCCGGCTTGACGGTGGTCAGAAGCTCCATCATATCGTCGTAGAGCATCACAAGACGCCTCGAAAGCGTCAGCCCCGCCGGCGTTGTAATCGTCCCATAATTCAGAAGGTGCAGCTGCCCCTGCCCGGCCTGCAGAACGCCGAAGCCCGTCGTCGCGTAGCCGGGGTCAATGCCAAGAATCTGCATGCCGCCCTCCCGCTCAGAACTTTCCGAAAATCTGCCAGTAGCACATGCCGAGAATCGCGAAGATCACGATTCCGAGCAACACCCACGCAAAGATGATCTGGCTCTTCGGGCGGGGCGTATAGGTGTCCTTTTTCTGCGCATCATCCTGCGCGTGCGCGCTCTGGTATTCCAGCTGCTCTGTGGAACGCTCTGTTTTCATACGCTGCCGCCTCCTTGCGCGTGAATTTCACATACGATTTGAGTATAGCATACTTTGGCCTAAAAATATAGACCAAATTTTCGTATCCCCGCCTTCTGCATAACATTCCCGCCCGCGGCAAAGACTACCGCGCAGGAGGAGTTGCCATGCTCATTTCATTCATCCGTACCATCATCCTGTACAGCGTCCTCATCTTCGTCATCCGCATGATGGGCAAGCGTCAGATCGGCGAAATGGAGCCGATGGAGTTTGTCGTCACCATGCTGCTTGCAAATCTCGCCGCCGTCCCCATGCAAGAGACCGGCATTCCGCTGCTCTCGGGTCTGATTCCGATTCTGGTCGTGCTGGCCATGGAGCTGCTGCTTTCCGTGCTGGTCTACTACAGCGTCGGCGCGCGGAAGCTTCTTTGCGGAAAGCCCGTCATTCTGATTGAAAAGGGCCGGATCGTACAGGAAAATATGAAAAAAACGCGCATCACCCCGGACGAACTGACGGAGTTTCTGCGCATCGAAGGCATTGTGGATCTTGCCAGCGTCAAGTACGCCATTTTAGAGACCAACGGCGATATCAGCGTCCTGCCCTACACAAAATACAAGCCCGCCAGCGCCAAGGCCGCGGGCGTCGCAGTTGATGATATGCAGCTTCCCGTGACCGTAATTTCCAACGGACACATTCTTGAAGAGAATCTGCCGCTGCTCGGAAAGACGCGCGCTTGGGTGGATGAAACGCTGAAAAGCTATCACTGCACAGCCAAAGACGTCTACCTTTTCTCCGCCGAACCCGGCGGGAAGCTGTATTTTTCTGTGAAAGGAGACGCCTGATATGCGCCATGTATGGATTTCATGTCTCATTTTGCTGCTCGCGTTTGCCTTCTGTCTGTTCTCGATGTTTCATATCCGCACCATCTGCGACCAGGCAATCGTCTTGCTGCAGCAGGCGCAGCAGCAGGCCGCACAGTATGACTTTTCCGCCTGCCGCGCCTCCATTTCAGATGCCCGGCAGCACTGGCGGCGGTATGAGCGATATTTCGGTCTGACACTCACGCACGACGCCATTGACGATATTCTCAGCCGCTTCGCCGCGCTCGGCCAATACGCCGCGCTGGAGGACCGGGATGACTTTCTGGCCGGCTGCGCCGAGCTTATCACCGCCATCGAACACATCCGGCAGATGGAACTGCCGTCCTATGAAAATATCCTCTGACCAAAAATATGCCCGCCGGATTTCCGGCGGGCATCTCATATACTTCTATTACTTCTAGCCTTCTGCTTCTTATTTTTCATCGAGCAGCTTGTTGAGCTCGCGCATGAAGCTGTCGATGTCCTTGAACTGGCGGTAAACCGAGGCGAAACGGACATACGCAACCTCGTCGAGCGGCTTGAGCCGCTCCATGACCAGCTCGCCGATCTGTGTGGTAGAAATCTCGCGGTCGAGCGAGTTCTGGATAATCTGCTCAATGGCGTCCGTCGCCTCTTCCAGCTTTGCCAGCGCCACCGGCCGCTTTTCACATGCGCGCAGCATGCCGTTGAGAATCTTGTTGCGGTCAAACGCCTGGCGCGCGCCGTCGCGTTTGATGACCACGATCGGCAGGCTCTCCACGGTCTCATATGTCGTGAACCGCTTCTGGCAGGACAGGCACTCCCGTCTTCTGCGGATACTCTGGCCGTCCTCGGAATGGCGCGAGTCAACGACCTTGCTCTCCTGATAACCGCAATACGGACACTTCATGGCATGTTCCTCCCAGAAACCAATATAATATGGTAAAATTATAGCAAACTGCCGTGCGATTGTCTACCGGATTTTCGCCGGTTTGTGTCCGTTTTTCCGCCCTACGGCCGCCTTACAACCAATCGTCCACCACATCCCGCAGCCCCACCGGCGTCACACTGCCGTTTGCCAGCAGCCGCAGAAGCTCTTCAATCCGCTCGGCAGAAACCGTAATCGCGCAGAGCTGCGCATCGGTCCTTGCGCCCGCCCGGCTGGCCCGGATTGTCACACCGTACTGTGTGATATCCCCGCTCTCCGTCTCGCTCACCAGATAATAGGCCAGCTCCAGCGGCCGGTTCTGGCTGTCTTGTACCATCTTTGTGTACATCAGATCTGTTTTTTTCATTCTTTCATCCTCCCCAGTTTCCATTCAATCATAAAATGTGTATACTGGAAACAAAAAGAATTCGCGTGAACTGACGTCTTTTTACCCTTTTCCTCGGAAAGTCCGAAAAATTTTCCCCTTGCGCCAAAATAACAGCCGCCGGATTTCCAGTTTCAGGCTCCGGTGTCGAAAACTTTTTTACGGAGGGCTTCCCCATGCACCTGCCAGAACCCATTGAACGCCTCTCGCGGGCGCTGCGGCGCGCGCAGATTCCCATCTATGCCGGAAACGCGGCATTCTTTCTGATTTTGTCGTTTCTGCCGCTGTGCGGTCTGCTGCTGGCGGTGCTGCAGTATACCGTCTTCCGGCCGGAGGATCTTCTGACGCTGCTTTCGCGCATTGTGCCGGATGAAATTCTGCCGCTGTTTTCCGATTTTCTGACGCAGGCCTACAGCAAAAACAGCGCCGCCATCATCTCCCTGAGCGTCATCACGCTTGCCTGGTCTGCCTCCAAGGGCCTCTACAGCATTCTGTGCGGGCTCAACGCGGTTCTGGCTCTGGAGGAATCGCGCAGCTATCTCCACCGCCGCCTTTTGTGCGTGGCGCATATGGCGCTTTTCGTGGTGGGATTGCTTTTAACGCTTTTGCTGCATGTCTTCGGACAGAAGCTGCTCGCCTTTCTCTCCGCCCGGCAGCTACCGCTTGCGCGGGCGCTGGCGTTTCTGCTCAGTCATCTGCAGTTGTATTCCGTCGTTTTGCTCACGGCGCTGTTCTGCCTGCTCTACTTAGCCCTTCCGAACCGGCGCCAGCGGCTCTCGCGCGTGCTGCCCGGTGCGCTGACGGCCGCCGTCGCCTGGCTGCTCTTTTCCTCACTGTTCTCTTTTTACGTCAATCATTTTGCCCGCGGCCTGCAGCTCTACGGCAGTCTTACCACCATGGTCCTGACCATGCTCTGGGTCTACTTCTGCGTCAGCATCCTCTTCTACGGCGCGCTTTTGAACCGCCTGCTCTTCTCCCGCGATCATCCTTGCCCCTGACGGGCTAAAAATTGCGTCAGCTGACACGGGCATACGCTTTTGTCAGCTGACGCTTTGTTCTTTGTAACACCTGCGCATCTTTTTGCGTCTTGCTGAGCAGCACGTGCAAACTGAAACCCGAGGTGATTTTCAATGACCGACGAACAGGCCGTCCGGCTCCTGCAAAAGCAAGACCCCCAGGCGCTGCACTGGATGATTACGCGCTATCACTGTTACGTCTCATCTGTGATCTGCATGGTCCTAGGCTCGCGCTGCCGTCCGCAGGACGCAGAGGAGCTGGCCGCCGACGTCTTCTACAGCGTCTTTTCCCACGCCGCCGGTATTTCTTCCGGCAAGCTCCGGGCCTATCTTGGCGCCAGCGCGCGCAACCGGGCCAAGGATTTTCTGCGCAGACAGCAGCCCTTACAGGCAGATCTGGACGAGCTCACGCTCCCGGACCCGGCAGACGGCCCGGAAAACGATCTTCTGCGCCGCGAGCGGCGGCAGTGCGTCCGGCAGGCACTGGCGCAGCTCTCCCCAGACGACCGCGAAATATTTCTGCGCTATTACTACTACTTACAGCCCGCGCCGCAGATTGCGCAGGCTATGGGGCTCACACATGGCGCTGTCCGTACAAGGCTTTCGCGCGGACGCGCCGTACTCAAAACCTATCTTTCGCAGGAGGATTTCCCATGAATATAAAACTGACAGATCTTCTGGACGATTATGAAGAAAACACTGTTTCCATTCCGATGGCGTCCGGCCCGTCCGCCCACCGCATGGAACAACTTGTCCTGCAAAAAGCCGACATCCAGCGCTCGCGCGTCCGCCCGGTGCGCCGGATTTTGCTTGCCGCCGCACTGAGCGTTCTACTGGCCGCCGCAGCTGTGGCAGGCGCGCTCAGCCTGCTTCAGCTCTCGCGCGCCGATCTCGGCCTCACGGACCCGGCGTCAATCCCGGAGTATACGGAATACCCGGCGGCAAGTACCGCTTCTGACACATCAGGTGTCTCGCTTGTCAGCAGCTTCTGCGCCGGAAAGCGGCTGATTGCCTATGCAGAGGTTCCAAACGTGACCCAAGACATGGTGAATGCGTACCAGGTCGCATGGGCTACCTACGGCCAGTCTCTCTGGTCGTGCCGGGCAAAGCCGTACTCTATCTGGGCCGAGCAATTATCCTATGACGCTGCCTCACAATCCGCGCTTCTTCGCATCGAGCTGGACGCGGACGAAGATATTACAGCTGGTGAAATCGCCGTCGAGCTCTGCTTCGACTCTCTGGAAGATAGCCCCGGCGCGGCAGAACAAGGTCTCATCACCGCAGGGCCGGTATTTGCCGCTTTTACCATTCCCGTCTCGCCGTCGGACGCCCTGTCCGCCGCACCGGAGCTTGCCGTTTCCTCTGCGTTCCTCGGCGAGCGCGCCATTTTGCAAGAACTCTCGCTCGACGCAGGCACGCTTCATCTGGCGATCCAAGCCCAGACGCTGGACACGTACCTTTCCGCAAGAGGAGACGGCGCGCTTGATACGCTGGTCAATGGGTATTTCGGCACAGATTCCGACGCGCCCGACATGCTGGATGCGCAGGTGGCCTACCGAAGAAGCTGGAACCAGGCGGCAAACGAGTTGTTCACGGACGCGAGGCTCGTATTCTCTGACGGCACGGAACAGCCGCTTTCCGATCTGTTCCAGAACCAGGCCTGCTTCTTCTCTCCCGCCCTGGAAATCACGCGGGAAGACGCCGGTATCTACGCATTTGAGGCCGCGCTTTCCTCGCCCGTCTCGCTTGAAACCGTTCAGGGCATCAAAATCTCCGGTCAGGAAATCCCTCTGAATGGCTGACGCCGCGCCTGCATTGCCTGTATGTGCCTGACCAGTTCCCTTTCCGAAGGGGACATAAAACAAACCGGTTTGAAAGAAAAAAGAAGCGGAAAAGGCTGCCCTTTTCCGCTTCTTCCCGCAAAGATAACGCTTACTTCTTGATGAACGACAGACAGTCGGTGCACTGGTCCATCGACGGATGGCACTCGTGGGTGCCGATCTTCACATGGTCGAGCGAGCAGTAGTCCTGGCTGTCACAGTGGTTGCGGCAGGAAACGACGTTGCATTCGATGGCCTTGTTGGCCTTGCAGTGTGCAAAATCCATAATAAAAGACCTCCTTTTTGGTTTGCAGCAATAGTATGGCCCGCTGCGCGCAAATCATGCTGGAGATTTTTTCAAAAAAAATGAACGCCCCAGGGAGCGCTCACCTTTTGTTCATTCCGGCCGCGCCGGCCTTTCTCAGCTGCTCTTCGCGCCGCGCCGCACAATGCGCTGCAGACCCGCGCCGTCAATCTGATTGACTGTGATAAACTTACCGCCATAGAAGACGGCCCAGTTATTGAATACGCCGGGCAGATGCTTCGCCTGCTCGAGCGTATCGACGTGGATAAAGCGGGCCGTAATGTCGTTTTCCGCGCAGGCTTTCCGCAGCGCCTCCACACGTTGGAAAATATACGGGCACTGATCGTCATAGTAAACGCACAGCTGCGGGTCTGCAATCTCCTGCGCCCTTGCTTCCGGCGCAAACTGCGGCGCAGTTCCGTCAAAGCTCAGCGCCAGCAGCTGATACTCTCCCGCCGTATCCACCGGTACGAATCCAAATTTTTTCGCGAAGCTCTGGTCGGACAGCCACGCCTTCTGCTTCTGCGCGCCCAGCATACAGACGCCGGACTTTCCCTGCGCCTTCGCCTCTTCGATGCAGGACATCATAAGCTTTCTGCCGTAGCCATGGCCTTTCGGCTCGCCCTGCACCCAGAGGCAATAAATGTACAGATAGTTTTCCCCCAGAATTGGGACCCACGCCGTCTCGAGCGGCGCATATTCAATAAACGCGCAGCCCCGGACATTCAGCTTGCGCAGCACATGGCCCTCCGCAAGCCGCCCAGCCAGCCAGGCGCGCTTGGCTTCCACACCCGGATGCCGCTTTTTCGAGCGGATAATGCAGCAAAGATGTTCGTCCGCAAGGTTCTCCGGTGTCAATGTGATAAACTCGTCATCCATCGCGTTTCCTCCATCGCCATCATGCCGGCAGGCACGTTGCCGCTTCTGCCTTTCTGCCATAAGGCCGCACCCGGCATACCTGCGCCGGATGCGGCCTGTCCATTTGTCTTCTTATCTGCGTCCGCCGCCGAAGCCGCCGCCCCGGCTGCCGCCGCCGAATCCACCGCCGCGTGAGCCGCCGCCAAACCCGCTGCCGCGGCTGCCGCCGCCAAAGCCTCTCGAGCTCGGCTTGAAGCCCGACGAGCCGCCGGACGGTCTTGTGTTGAAGCTTCCCGGTCTTGCGCCGCCGGAGGGCGGGCGATAACCGGGTCTCGGGCCCGGGCCGGGAGGGGGCGGCGCGCGATGGCCGCGGTTGCGGCCGAGCATCGAGCCCCAGAACATGCCGCTCCAGAAGCCCGGGCGGCTGCCGCCGTAGTATGCGCCGTCGTCATAATAGCGTCTGCGCGGCCGGAAAATCAGCCGGCAGATCACAACGATAATCAAAATTGTAATCAGAACCGAAAACAAATTCATACCGCGATCTTCCTCGTAATAAACCGGTTCCGGCTGAGATGCACTGCTGCTTGTTGCCGGAATATTTTTTTCATACCAGCCGAGCAGATCTTCAAACAGCGCCGTCACGCTCGTGCTGGCCTTGCCTGAAAAGATGCTTCCAAGATTCTGCCGAAACAGCACCGACAGCTCGTTGTCCACATACTCCGCCATATCGTCGCCATAGGCCAGGTACCACTGCTCGGACTCCTGGTCGATCAGAAGCAGCATGTCGCTGTTTCCGAGCTCCAGCTCCGCGCTGGCGTCCATCGCATAGTCCTCCATGGACTTACCGTCCAGGCCGTCCACGGTCTGAACGCCCATGATACTGCCATAGCTGTAGTCCAGCTGCGCATCATATTTTGCAAACGTCTCCAGCGTGCCGCTGGTGAACATCCCGGCCGCGTCGTCGATAAAGTCCTCGTACTGCGCGTAGTTCTCCTTGGCCCAGGACTGCGCCGTCTGGCTGGTTTCCGGTGCGTAGACGGTCTGCGTCGTGCTCGCCTTCGGGGCGGACGCAAAGCCGATGACCACTGCGATGGCAATGACAATCAGCGTAATCGTCACCGCAACGCCTTTTCTTTGAAAAAAATTTTTCATATTTAAGCCTTTCGTGTCTCAAGCAGCTTCTGCTTGAGCTCTCCTTCAATCCGCCGCAGCTCCTGCTCGGCCTCCTGACGCTGCTTGGCGCCCTCGGTCTGGATCTGCAGCACCTCGTCGAGCGTGGAGATGAGGCTCTCGTTGGTGTGCTTGAGCGTCTCAATGTCCACAATGCCGCGCTCGGCCTCCTTTGCCGTCTCCACAGTCGCCATCTTGAGCATGTCCGCGTTTTTCTGCAGCAGCTGGTTGGTCATATCCGTGACCTTCCGCTGGGCTTCCATGGCTCTCTGGGAGTCCTGGATGCCAAGAGACAGCACCATCTGGTTTTTCCAGAGGGGAATTGTGTTCATGATGGAGGTCTGGATCTTTTCCATCATCAGCGTGTCGTTGTTCTGGATCATGCGGATCTGCGGTGCGGTCTGCAGCGAAATGACCCGCGTCAGTTCCAGATCGTGCAGCTTCTTTTCAAAGCGCTCGCACTTGTTTTCAAAGTCGTTGGCCGCCTGCGCGTCCTCGGCAAGACCGCTGGTCTGCGCCTTTTCCCGAAGCTGGACAAGCGTCGTTGCGCGCTCTTCCGCAAGGCGCTGCTTGCCGGCCAGAATATACATCGTCAGTTCTTTGAAATACTCCAGATTCTTTTCATACATCTGGTCCATGACCGCGACGTCCTTCATCAGCGTCAGCTTATGCTTTTCAAGCTCGCCCGCGATTTTGTCCACATTGGCCTCGGCCTTGCCGTATTTGGCCTTCATTTCCTGCGTGCTGACCTGCGCCTTGCGGAACAGGCCCGCAAGGCCCTTCTTCTCCGGCTCGTCAAGTCCCTTGAGTTCCACGACAAGACTTGTCACCATGTCGCCGATTTCGCCGAGGTCGCGCGTCTGGACCTTGGCCAGCGCTGTCTCTGAAAAGTCCGCAATGTTTTTCTGCGCCGCCGCGCCATACTGCAGGACCTGGCCGGAGTCGGTCAGATCAATCTGCTTGGCAAAGGCCAGAACGGCCTGCTGCTCGGCTTCGCTCAGCATCGAAAGATCGGGGCCCGCCTCGGGCGCCTTCTCTGCCTTTTCGATCAGGTCTTCCTGCTTGGGTGTCTCCAGAACCGGCTCTTTTTCAAGATCGGGTGTCAGTGTCAGCTGCGGGATTTTTTCTTCCATGGTACTCACTCCTTAAAATCGCTGCCGGTCAGGCCCTCGCTCGCCATCATCTGCTCCATGACCTGAATGTCCGCCGTGATATCCACAACGCTGCTTTCAAACAGGCTGTCGAGCTGGCGCTGGAATGCGACGATAACCTTGTCCAGCATATCTTCAATCTTCTTCATGCCCTCGTCAATGTTGCCCATGCGCATGCCCTGATTCTGCAGGACCACGTACTGCTCGAGCAGCTTGATCGTCGTCGGCAGGTAATAGTTCAGAAACTGCCGGATCTGGCGGATGTCCTGCGGATGCTCCTTGACGTAGGCGAAAATTTTCTCTGTCAGAACCTCAATCTGCTTGATCTGGGCCGAGAGCTTGAAATCGGGAATTTCATCGTTGAGCGCCTGAATTTTGGCCACCGCCTCCGCGCCTTGCCGGAGCACCGCGTCAAGCTCTGCGTTGCCGGTGGACTGCGCGGTCTGCTTTTCCGGTTCCTGCTTTGTTTCTTCGGCCTTCTGCGGCTGCCGGTTCGTCTGCGCACTTGCCTGCGGGTCTGCCTGCTTCGCTGCCTCCTGCTTGTCCTTTTCTTCTACCTTGTCCGGGAAGAACAGCTTTAATACAAGATACGCCGCCAGCGACAGCGCCGCCGTGCTGACAAGTTGGCCGAAGCTGGAAAGATGCCCCGAAAGGGCTCTTGACAGCCACACCAGCCCCACGCCGTAAATGGGGATTACCGATTGCTTCTTTTTTGTTTCCATGCTGAAAAGCCTTTCCTGTTTTTGTATCTTTCCGTCTCAAACTCTTTCCATTTTCATCTTATCGCGCAGGCTCCGGAATGTCAAGGAAAAGCCCGCTTCCACAGAATTGACATCCAACACAGCCGCAGGTATAATAGACGCAATCCCGATGGGGCTGCCCGCGGGCAGCCCCTATTGCAAGCGGCGAGGCCCGGCTGCGCAGGAAGAGAGCTCTGCCCGGTGCGCTGCCGCATAACCATACCTATGCAGGCTGGGCCCGCAAGGTTCTGAATTCTACATTTTTCGTATCGGAGGCAGCGTTATGATCAAGGTATCCCCTTCCATTTTGTCCGCAGACTTTGTGAATCTCGAACGCGACATCCGCGCGCTCACACCCGCGGGTGCCGATTATGTTCATATTGACGTGATGGACGGCAATTTTGTTCCCAATATTTCCATCGGCATCCCCGTCGTCGCCGCCATCCGCAAGATTACCGATCTGACACTCGATGTGCATCTGATGATCGACCGGCCCATCCGCTACGTGGACGCGTTCTGCAAGGCCGGCGCCGACATTCTGACCATCCACGTAGAGTCTGACACGCCGGAAAACACGCGCGCCGCACTCGAAAAAATCCGCGCAAACGGCGTCAAGGCCGCTCTGTGCGTCAAGCCGAACACCCCAGCCGAAGCCGTGCTTCCGTATCTGTCCCTGTGCAGCCTGATTCTTGTGATGACCGTGGAGCCGGGCTTCGGCGGCCAGTCGTTCATGGAAAATATGATGCCCAAGGTGCAGGCCATCCGCGGCTTTATTGAAAAGGAAAATCCCGCGTGCGAGCTGGAGGTCGACGGCGGCGTGAACGAGAAAACCGCCGCAGTCTGCAAGCAGGCAGGAGCCAATGTTCTGGTCGCCGGCAGCGCCTATTTCAAGGCCCCCGACAAGGCCGCCTTTGTAAAGGCCCTGAAGGCATGACTCGCCGCCCCTATGAGATCAAAAAATTCGAGCCAAATATAAAAATGACGGCAGCAAAGCTGCCGTCATTTTCTAATTTCTTTCTTATTTAAGCCGCTCAGAAATAGCTCTTGCCGCCTGAATACCGGATGCGCCCGCCTGCGCAAGACCGCGCGTGACGCCTGCGCCGTCGCCGGCTGCGAACAGACCCGGCAGCGCCGTCTCCAGATTCTCGTCGAGCTCCAGCCGCGCCGAATAGAACTTGACCTCTGCGCCGTAAAGCAGCGTGTCATAGTTCGCCGTGCCCGGGGCAATTTTGTCGAGCTGATAGATCATCTCGATGATGTTGTCGAGCTGCCGCTTCGGCAGCGTCAGGGACAGGTCGCCCGGAACCGCCGCCGTAAGCGTCGGACGGACGAAGGACTGGCTCATGCGGTGCTCGTTGGTGCGCTTGCCCTCCACGAGATCCCCGAAGCGCTGCACCAGCACGCCGCCCGCGAGCAGATTGGACAGCGAGGCGATGTGCTTGCCGTAGCGGTACGGCTCGTTGAACGGCTGGGTAAAGCGGTTGGACACCAGAAGCGCAAAGTTCGTGTTCTCGCTTCTGAGCGCGGGATCGGCGTAAGAATGGCCGTTGACCGTGTTGATGCCCTCGACGTTCTCCGCGACCACATGGCCGTAGGGGTTCATGCAGAACGTACGCACCTGGTCGCCGTACTGCTTTGTGCGGTAGATGAGCTTGGACTCATAAACGACGTTTGTGATATGCTCAAACACCGTCGCTGGCAGCTCCACGCGCACGCCGACATCGACCTGGTTGTTGAGCAGATGCAGGCCCAGGTTCTTGCATTCCTCCGAGAACCACTCCGCGCCGCTGCGGCCGGGCGCCGCCAGAAGGTACTTGCAGAAAATCTCGCTGCCGTCCTTCATCTCCAGCACATACCCGCCGTCGGCCCGGGTGAAGTGCACGGCGGAGGTGTTGAATCGGAACTCCAGCTTGTCCTTGAGATCCTCATAGATGTTCTGCAGAATCTTCAGATTCTTCTCCGTGCCCAGATGCTTGCACCTTGCCTGCAGCAGGTGCAGATCATAGGCCAGCGCCTGTCTTGCCAGGGCCTTGGCCTCCGGCGTTTCCGTGGAATAAATCTCCTCCGTCGCGCCGTGGGCGACGTTGATGGAGTCCACGTATTCAATCAGGTCCATGACCTTCTTCGGCTCGATGAAATCCGTCAGCCAGCCGCCGAAGGCCGTTGTGAAGTTGAATTTGCCGTCAGAAAACGCGCCCGCGCCGCCGAAGCCGCACATCGTGTGGCAGACGGAACAGTGGATGCACTCGCGCACCTTGCCCGAGACAATCGGACAGCTGCGGTGATAAATATCGGGGCCCTGATC
>CAKUCT010000018.1 GCA_934643765.1 uncultured Oscillospiraceae bacterium | reverse complement strand
ACCTATTTGTATGAAGGCGACTACATCCCCATGCGCACGCTGCCCGGCATGCAGGAGCGCACCATCACGCTCAACAGCTTTTCCAAGAACTTTATGATGACCGGCTGGCGCGTGGGCGCAATCATCGCCGAGCCTGAGCTGATTGCCACGATGAACCAGATCAACGGCGCGCTCATCTATTCCGCGCCGTCCATCTCCCAGCGTGCGGCCATCGCCGCGCTGGAAAACCGCGCGCGCATCCGCGAGCGCTACATCGCAGCCTACCGCGACCGCATCTTCTATTCGGCCGAGCGTCTGGCAGGCATTGCGTACCTGAGCCTTGTTCAGCCGAAGGGCACGTTCTATCTCTTCCCGGGCGTGGAGAAGACCGGACTGTCATCCAAGGAATTCTGCAAGGAACTTCTCGAGCGCGCGCATATTCTCGTCTCGCCCGGCGATGTTTTTGGCCTTGCCGGCAAGCAGCATTTCCGCATTGCCTGCACCGTGGGTATGGAGAAGCTGAAGGAAGCTTACGACCGCATGGCAGAACTCACGTTCTGAACCGGCCTGTTTGCCGCATAACGGAAGCCTTTTGTGAAATATGCAGAATGCTTCACAATTATTCATCGA
Organism: uncultured Oscillospiraceae bacterium; assembly: GCA_934643765.1. Classification (GTDB taxonomy): domain Bacteria; phylum Bacillota; class Clostridia; order Oscillospirales; family Oscillospiraceae; genus CAG-170. The sequence goes on along the minus strand of CAKUCT010000018.1, from coordinate 15,925 downwards.
TATACATTCTTTTCTTGTATAACTTTGCATCTTTACAAATTTCGTTTTTCCTGTATAATCATACACATAAACAAAAACATTGCTGTATGCGATGCATACACAGGAGGGTATTATGAAAAAGAATTCCATGACCAAACTGCTCGCGCTGATGCTGTGCGCAGTGATGGCGCTCGGCCTGTTCGCCGGCTGCGCCTCCAAGACCACCGAAACTTCCGCCGCTCCCGCAACGACCGAAACCACCGAAGCCGCAGCGGAAACCACGACCGAAGAAGCCGCTCCCGCAGAAGACGCTTCCTCTGAAACTGAGGAACCCGCCGCAGAAGAAGCCGCCGATGGCCTTCTGGCCCAGATCAAGGCCAAGGGCAAGCTGACGGTCGGCACCGAAGCACAGTACGCACCGTATGAGTTCAAGGATCTCGAGGCCAACTTCGCAGGCTGCGATATGTGGCTGGCCCAGCAGATTGCTGACGCCATCGGCGTAGAGCTGGAAGTTGTTGATATGTCCTTCGACGGCATCATCCCCGCTGTCAAGTCCGGCCAGGTTGATATCGGCATCGCCGCTTTCACCAAGACTCCGGAGCGTGCAGAAGAGATCGACTTCTCCAACCTCTATGAGACCAGCGCGCAGCTTCTGATTGTCAAGGCCGGCGACGCTGACAAGTATTCCACCAAGGAAGCTCTCGCAGGCCAGAAGGTCGGCGCACAGAAGGGCACCATCCAGTCCCAGTTGATTCTCTCCGCACTGCCCGACAGCGAGCTCTTTGAGCTTGAAAAGTACCCGGCACTGGCTCTGGAAACGCAGAACGGCAACATCGCAGGCTTCGTCGTTGACCAGGCTGTCGGTGAGGCTCTGGTTTCCACCAGCAACGGCGCGCTTGAGGTTTCCAACTTCGAGTTCTCCGCAGAAGAAGCTTCCTTCGGTAAGGCAGCCGTTCTTGCCAAGGGCACCGAGGATCTGATGGCTGTCGTCAATGAAGTCATCGACAAGGTCACGGCCGACGGCAGCTACCAGAAGGCTTATGACGACGCTGTAGAACTCGCCGCCAGCTTGGGTCTGTAAAAAGGCCCGCTTGACAAAGTCACGATTTATTTGTAAGCTTTTTTCAAGGCTTCGCTGCCAAAGCGGCGAAGCCTTGAAACCTGTTTTGCGCAGCTGGTTTCCGGCTGCAGAAACTTCAGAAAGAGGAGGCTCCCATGACGTTTTTTGAAACTATAGGAAAAATCATCGAGCGCTATTCCAGCTTCTTTGCCCAGGGCGTCGTGAACACGCTGATTATCGCGGCGTTTTCCGTCCTGCTCGGCACCATTTTAGGCACCCTGATGGCCATGATGCGGATGGGCAAAATTCTGCCGCTCAAGTGGCTTGCCGTCGCCTACATCGAGTTCATCCGCGGGACGCCTCTGATGGTACAGCTGATGTTCATCTTCTACGGTCTTCCCATGATCGGCGTTAAAATCCCCGATATCTCCTGGATTCCGAACTTTTCCCGCTTTGCAGCCGGTATTGTTGCCATGAGCATGAACAGCTGCGCCTACGTCGCGGAAGTCATCCGCTCCGGCATCCAGGCCGTTGACTACGGCCAGACCGAGGCCGCGCGCAGCGTGGGCTTCTCCTCCGGCGAAGCAATGCGCCTGGTCGTTCTGCCGCAGGCCATCCGGAACATTCTGCCGGCCCTCGGCAACGAATTTGTCACGGTCATCAAGGAGTCTTCCATTGTCTCCGTCATCGGCATCGCCGACCTCATGTTCCGCACGAACGATGTCATTGCCCTGAGCTACAAGAGTCTGGAGTGTCTGGCTGTGGCCGCGCTCATCTACTTCGTCCTGACATTTATCAGCAGCCGCCTGGTGTCGTTTGCAGAAAGGAAGCTGTCGCATGGAAAATAAGGAAAAAATGATCGAGGTTGTGGACCTCTGCAAAAACTTCCACAAGCTTGAAGTTCTGAAGCACATCAGCACGACGTTTTATAAAAATGAGGTTGTCTCCATCATCGGCCCCTCCGGCGGCGGCAAGTCGACGTTCCTGCGCTGCCTGAACCTGCTGGAAAAGCCGACGTCGGGACAGATCATCTTCGACGGCACCGATATCTGCAACAAGCGCCAGAATAAAAACATCGACCTGCACCGTCAGAAGATGGGCATGGTGTTCCAGCAGTTCAATCTCTTCAATAATATGAACGTCATGCGCAACCTCACGGTCGCGCCGATGCGCATCAAGAAAATGCCCAAGGACCAGGCCGAAGAAAAGGCCATGGAGCTTTTGCGGAAGGTCGGTCTTGCCGACCGCGCCTCCGCCTATCCCAGCCAGCTCTCCGGCGGCCAGAAGCAGCGAATCGCCATCGTGCGCTCGCTGATGATGGACCCTGAGGTCATCCTCTTCGACGAGCCGACGAGCGCACTCGACCCGGAAATGATCGGCGAGGTGCTGGACGTCATGAAGGCGCTGGCCGCCGACGGCATGACGATGATCGTCGTGACGCACGAAATGCGCTTTGCGCGCGAGGTTGCGACGCGGACCATCTTCCTGGCCGACGGCAAGATTGAAGAGGACAAGCCCTCGCATGAGCTCTTCGACCATCCCGACAGCCCCCGCCTTGTCACATTCCTGCAAAAAGTTCTCTAAATTTGCAAATGCCTCCAAGTGCTGCGCACTTGGAGGCATTTCTTTTCAAAAAGTTTGAAAACCAAAAGCCAGGTGCGTAAGCGCACCTGGCTTTTATTGTTTGTTTTAGATCCAACGAGCGGACTTCTTGTTGGACTTGTAGACCTCGAGCGGTGCCCAGCCGGTCTCCATGAACTGAGACAGCAGCTTCTGCATCACGCCGAAGGTGATGAACTCCTGCGGCTTGAGGCCGTCGGGCTCGTAGGCGCGGACAAACTCCGGAATCTTCAGGAGCTTTTCCATGATGTCCTCGGCCACCGGCTCGTCGATGTGCGGGACTCTCTCAGGATCGGCTTCCAGAACCATATCCTGCACACGGGTCGTCATGCTGAAGATCACATCGCCGCCGGCCAGAGCCGTCAGATGGTGCGCGCCGCGGCAGCCCGCGGGCATGATCTTGGAGTTGTAGCCGCGCTCCTTGAAAATCTTGTAGGAACGCTTTGCAACGGCGATACCGGCGCTGGTGATGACACGCTCGTCGTAGCCAAGCTTCATATCGGAAGCGACATCGCGCAGATAGTCGTCAATACGGCCAACCTGCTGCACAGCGATGCAGGGCGCAACCTTCACGCCGTTTTCGATGGCCTTCTTGCGGCCGCGCTCGTAAGCCTCTGCCACTGCCAGTGCCTGGGCAACAGAGACGTTCAGCGTTGCGCAGATGGGAATACCTTCCGAGGCGATCTGCTCAATGACCTCAATGCCGGAGCGCGTGGCGGGCAGCTTGATGGCAATGTTCGGCGCCCAGGAATGATAGCGTCTGGCCTGCGCGAGCATCTTTTCCGAGTCGCCTGCCCAGCCGGGGTTCAGCTGACCGAGGGCATAGCCATGTTCGCCGTTGGTGGCAACATAGATATCATAGACCTTGCCGGCCGCATAGGTCGCGACGAGCTTCAGAAGCGCCTCTGCGCGCTCAACGAAGTCCAGATCCTGCGGGATCTGATTGACCTGCGCCTCCCAGAATTCCGGCTGCATCTGGAATGTCCGGTAGGTCAGGACGGGGTTCGTGGTCACACCCTTGGCATGGCGGGTCAGGGCCAGATCAATCTCATCGGGGTTGCCGGAATCGTGCCACCATCTGGTTGGGGTTTCGGCTTCCAGCCAATCAAAATAGGTATCTTTCATTGTCGTATTACCTTTCTGCCGCGCTAGGCGGCGCAAAATTATGTGTTCACAGAAGGAAGAAGCTATGATTCAATCAGCAAGCGCATTCGGCGTGGAATTTTGCTCCAAAGCGCCGGCGAAGGCCGCAGTCATAGTTTCCCCATATAAAACTTAGCCGCAGTACATGCCGCCGTTGACGCTGATGGCCTCGCCGGTGATGAAGTCGTTTTCATCCGCTGCCAGGAAGGCGACGGCCTGGGCGATGTCTTCCGCGTGGCCCAGCGTGCCGAGCGGAATGTTGGCGGTGAGCTCGGCGATCTTTTCCGGCGTCCACTGACGGATGATGTCGGTTTCAATGGTGCCCGGGCAGACGGCATTGACCGTGATGTGGTGCGGAGCCATTCTTCTGGACATGCCGTAGGTCAGTGACAGGATGCCGCCCTTGGACGCGACATAGGCCATGCCAGAGGCATAGGAGCCCATCTTGCCCGCGACGGAGGAAATGTTGATGATTCTCGGATGCTGGCGGCCCTTGAGATAGGGGATGGCCTTCTGCATGCAGAAGAAGCAGCCCTTGAGGTTGATGGCCATGACCAGATCCCACTCTTTTTCGGTGATCTCTTCCACCGGTGTCGAGAACAGGATACCGGCGTTGTTGACCAGAATGTCGATGCCGCCGAAGTTGTCCGCAATCTCCTTGAACGACGCTTCAATGCTCTCCGGTTTGGAGACATCGCAGTACGTTGCCATGGTGGTGTAGCCTTCCGCGTTCAGCTTTTCAGCCTGCGCCTTTGCCTTTTCCAGATTGACGTCCGTCAGCGCGACCTTTGCGCCGCCCTGCGCCAGAAGCGTCGCGATGGCAAGACCGATGCCCTGCGCGCCGCCGGTTACGATTGCAACTCTACCTTGAACTCCCATGATAATTCCCTCCAGTTCAGTTTTCTTCTTTTTTCCATACCGCGATCGGGCGCATCGGCGATCCGGAACCGCCGACCAGTGCCAGCGGAAGCGCCAGGAAATATGCCCAGTGCGGAAGCAGATTCAGGTTATTGAGACCTTCCATGATCAGGATGTCTTTGGACAGCAGCGCTCTGTGCGCTTCATAGCCGGTGCTGTTCCAGATGTCGGCCGCAAAGGTGTCTACACCGATCATCTTAATCTTCTTGGACGCCAGATATTCCGCCGCGTCGCCGCCGACGCCGGGCCACTTGTCTACATACGCCGCGCCCTCGGGCAGCGGAGCAAAGCGGGACGCCCAACCGAAATAGAACAGGACGATATCGCCCTCGGAAATCTCGCCGTTTTTCGCCTCCCAGTCGAGAACATCCTGCTTGGAGACAAGATAGTTCTCATCGCAGCCGTCAAACTTCAGAACGGCGCAGGGGCCTCTGAATTTATCCAGCGGGAACTCGTCAATCGTCTTGCCGCCCTCTTCCTTGCCGAAGAAGTGGTAGGACGCGTCGATGTGCGTGCCGTTGTGCTCGCCCATAGAGATCATAAAGTGGTTGGAAACCGCGCCAAGCCGCTTTTCTTCCCAGGGAAGGAGCATGTAATGCGGGTGCGTCGGCCAGCCAGGGACGTCCTTCTGCATAGCAAAGCCGAGATCTGTCACCTGGGCCTCGTCAAACATGCCCGTCAGATTTTTCAAAAATTGCTTTTCCATTTGTGTTCCTCCATTCAGGCTTTGACTTTCTTTTGTCTGTGCTCCAGACCGTCAATAAACACGTTGAATGCAACTGCGAACAGGATGATCGCGCCCTTGACCACGCTGTGCCAGGCAGACGGCGCGTTGAGCATTGTCATGCCGGACTCGATGATGCCGACCAGCACAACGCCGAAGAGGCTGCCCCAGATGGAGCCCTTGCCGCCGGAGAGCGCCGCGCCGCCGAGAACGATTGCCGTGATGACGTCCATCTCATAGCCTTCGGCCATCGTTGCGCGGCCCTGCTGCGTCTGCGAGCTGAGCACGACGCCGGTGATCGAAGCGCAGAAGCCGGAGAGCACGTAGCCGATGATGCAGACCGTGTCCACATTGATGCAGGACAGACGGCTTGCCGTGGCGTTGCCGCCGCAGGCCAGAATCTTCCGGCCGAAAGAATGCTTCGAAAGCAGCCAGTAGCTCAGAAGCGTGATAATCAGCATCAGATAGACCGGGAAGGCGACGCCGAAGATTTTGTAGGTCGCAATCGCGGTGAACGTCGGCTGGTTGAAGATTGCAATCGTCTTGCCGCCGGACCAGACCATCGCGATGCCGCGGACGATCTTCTGCGAAGCGAGCGTCGCAACGAATGCGGGGAGCTTGAGCTTGATGGTCAGAACGCCGTTGAACAGACCGATCAGCGCGCCCACCAGCAGCGTTGCCAGCAGCGCCACGGGGAAGCTGAGACCGGCGTTGCTCATCAGGCTCGCCATCATAACCGTGGACAAACCGACAATCGAGCCGACCGACAGGTCAATGCCGCCGGTGATGATCGGGTAAATGGCGCCGGCCGCGATGATGCCGACAAGAGAGGTCGACCAAAGAACGTTGGTCAGCGTCGAGACGCTGAAGAAGCCTCTGACCAGGATCGAGAACAGCGCGACAACTGCCACAAGGATGATCAGAACATGATAACGGGTCAACAGCTGGATTTTCTTATTCATCGTCCAAATCCTCCTTCGATGTATACCCGGACGCTGCCAACAGAATGTCTGTTTCCTGCAAAGGTCCTTCGGAGAATTCCTTGAAGACATGTCCCTTGTGCAATACGATCACGCGATCCGAAATGCGAACCAGCTCCTGCAGGTCGGACGAGACAATGATGACGCTGACGCCCTGCTCGCAGAGGTTCTCAATAGTCGTGTAAATTTCAGACTTTGCGCCGATGTCAACGCCGGCTGTCGGCTCGTCGGCAATCAGGATTTTGATATCCCGCGCCAGCCACTTGCCAAGCACAACCTTCTGCTGGTTGCCGCCGGACATGTTGCACAGCAGATACCGGTGGTCTGCCGGATGGACATCCATGGCCTCGATCATCTTTTTGGCAAGCTTGACTTCCTTGCTGCGGTTGACGCCGAAGGCGTCTTTCGTCTGATGGAAGTTCGTGATGCCGATGTTCCTGGAAATATCGTTTTCCGGAATGATGCCCTGCTGACGGCGGTCTTCGGGAATGTAGCCAATGCCGTACTTCAGTGCGTTTTTCAAAGATGGGGTGTAAGGCTTACCCTCAAGCAGAATCTCGCCGCTGTCAAAGGGATCCGCGCCGAAGATGGCGCGCACAACCTCCGTCCGGCCCGCGCCGATCAGGCCGCCGATGCCAAGAACTTCGCCGCGCTTGACCTCAAAGCTGATGTCCTCAAACTTACCGGCAGACGTCAGGTGCTTGACCTCCAGCATAGCCTCCGCCTGCTTCGGCACCAGACACTTGATCTGGTTGGAAACCGCCAGCTTCTTGCCGATCATGTAGTCGATCATCTGATCGGGGGTGACGTTCTTGATGCTGTCTTCCAGCACAACCACGCCGTCACGCAGGATCGTCACGCTGTCGGCAATCTTTTCAATCTCCTTGAGGCGGTGGGAAATGTACAGAATCGCGATGCCGCGGCTCTTGAGCTCGCTGACAATCTTGAACAGACGGATGACCTCGTTCTCACTCAAGGACGCAGTCGGCTCGTCCATAATCAGCATCTTGCAGTTCTGGTTGAGCGCCTTGAGAATCTCGACCAGCTGCTTTTTCGCGATGGAAAGATCGCACAGGCGGTCGGTCGGGTTCAGTTCAAACCCGTATTTTTCAATCGCCGCTTTTGCGTCGGCGTTCATTTTCTTGTAATCGATCAGGCCGAGCTTGTTCAGCGGCTCGTGGCCCAGATAGATGTTCTGGGCGACGGTCAGGGTGGGAATGTCACTCAGCTCCTGATAAATAATGGAGATGCCGTTCTTCTCGGCAAACTCTTTATTGAACACATAGGGGAACTCCACACCGTCGAAGACGATGCTGCCCGCGTCGCGCTGGTACACGCCGGTCAGGATTTTCACGAGTGTGGACTTACCGGCGCCGTTTTCACCGAGCAGCGCCATAATCTCGCCCTTGCGGATGTGCAGGCCGACATCGCGCATAACGGTGTTGCTGCCGAAGGATTTTTCAATCCCGTTTACCTGAAGCAATTCATTATTCTGCATTCTGGCTTGCTCCTTTCCGCCGCGCGGCCTTGCCGGCCGGTGCTTTTCTGCCGGAGAAGTGTGCAAGGATGCTGTCCAGCAGGATTGACAAAATAATCACGCAGCCGATGATAATCGGGTCGAAGGTCGCAGAGATATCGAGCTTGTACAGGCCGTTCTGCAGCGCCTTCAGGAAAATTGCGCCGATTGCCGTGCCGATGATATCGCCTTCGCCGCCGGCAAAGGACGTACCGCCGACCACAACCGCCGCGATGACCGAGGTCTCAATGCCGGAGCCGAGATCCACGGTTGCCGTGCGGATACGCGCGGTATAGAATGTCGCCGCGATGCCCGCCGTCAGACCGGACAGGCCGTAGGTGAACATTTTGACTTTCTTTGCGTCAATGCCCGAAAGCATTGCCGACTTTGCATTTGCGCCGAGCGCGTAGGCGCTCGTGCCGATTCTGGTGTACTTCAGGATCAGGTGCGCCACAACGCAGATGACCACAAACGCGATGAACACCAGATACACCGGGCCGATCTTGTCAGCCAGAGAGGAAAACGCCTTGTTGGAAATGTTGATGCTCGCGACGTTGCCGTTCATGTCGCGCGGGGCTGCGATGATCGTCAGGCCGCGCAGGATCGTCATGCTGGCAAGCGTTGCGATAAAATCCGGCACCTTCAGCCGTGTCACAAACAGGCCGTTGAGTACGCCGACTCCGACAGAGAGCAGGAGCACAGCCAGAACGACCACAATCGTCGGCAGCGAAGTGCCCTCAAACAGCCGCACGTAAAGCATCGCGCAGATAGAAAAGACGGAACCGACGGAAAGGTCGATACCGCCGACAATGATGACGAACGTCATGCCGACGGCAAGAATGCCGACGTTGGAAGCTTCCCGCAGGATGCTCATCCAGTTTGAAAATTTGATGTAATATGGGCTGACGATTGTGAAGGCGGCTGTCATAGCGATCATAACCGCCAAGAGAAGAATCTTTCGCTTCTTCAGTTGTGTCATGTGGTCTCGCTCCTTGCTATCAAAGTGGTGGAAATGGCTATAAATCCGATTGAGCCAATTCCGGCCCTTGCCGGACCAGGAATTGACTCAATCCAATGCCTGAACAATGTTTTTTCAAGATCCTGCGCGCCTTGCGGCGCGCAGGATCGATAGGTCAGATTACCAGCGGTCTTCTTCCGCGATCGAGCCGACGGTATCCTTCGTCACAACAACAGGAGCGACGTTGATGACCGGGGTGAACTGATAAGAAGAGGTGTCGACGCCGCTGGAGAGCAGCCACATGCCAAGACGGACAGCCGTTGCGCCCATGTCGTAGCAGTTGGTGTAGATCGTGCCGGTCTGCAGACCGTCTTCGATGTAAGCCAGAGCCTTGGAGTCGCCGTCAGCGCCCCAGACAACCATCTCGTCGAGACGGCCGGCAGCCTGTGCCGCCAGAGCAGCGCCCTGCGCCATCATGTCGTTCATAGCAAACACGCCGTCGATCTGGTCATACTGCTGCAGCCAGCTGTTCATAACGTTGAACGCAGCGTCGGTGTCCCACTCGCCGTTCTGGCGGGCAACGATCTGCATGTTGGGATACTTGGCAAGCTGATCGGTGAAGCCCTGGGCCAGGTTGTCGCCGCGGGTTGCGCCGGCGGGAGCCTCAACAACAAAGATGTTGCCCTTCTCGCCGAGTTCCTTTGCCATTTCGTCAGCGACCAGAACGCCAGCGGCGTAGTCGGTCATCTGAATCTGGCCGGCGTGGATGGTGTTGGCGTCGAGGTTCATGGTGATGACATAGATGCCTGCTTCTTCAGCGGACTTGACAGCGTCAGCCAGCGCAGCAGCGTCCACGCACTGCAGGAAGATGAGGTTATATTCCTGGTTGATCAGGTCTTCCATGATGGAAACCTGGGTTTCGGCGGAAGCTTCGCCGTCGAATGCCTTGAACTCAACATTCTGATAGTAGCTCAGCTCGCGCTCCATGCCTTCCTGCCAGGCGATGGGAACGGTGGTACCGAACGAATGCTCAATGAAGCCAATTTTGAAGGTCTTGCTTGCGGTGTCCATGTACAGCTGGTCGTCGGAACGTTCCGAAGCGGCCTCTTCACTCTTGCCGGACGATGCGCAGCCTACCAGAAGCGCCATCATCATACAGGCAGCCAGAAGCAATGCGAGAATTCTTTTCATTTTCAGCTCTCCTTTAAATATGGTGGTGTTGACGTTCTACAGCCCTTGGACCAGCCGCACCCGGGTGCGGGTCAGTTGGGGATCGGGACAGGCTCGTCACTGCCATAGCTGTATTACATGGTACATCTTACATCCACTTCTCATAAATTTCAACCGGATTTCCATTCGTGTTTTGTCCAAAGATTTTTCATATTTTTTGTTAACAGTGCTGCAATTCTAAGTTTTTATCCCTGCTTCGACCTTACACAATCACAAGAATCGTCAAAAATCCCATATGCTCCGCGATTCGTCTCGCGTCTCCCTCTTGACTTCTTGTAGTACAACTTATATACTACAAATACGCAAATCGCAACCAATCAAACAACAAACCAACAAATAGCAGAGGAGCGAACATAATATGCAGGAAAATAAGTTCTTACAGTGGATGACGCAGAATACGCAGTCCATCTATTGGCACGATTCCGCCATTCTGTCCGAGCAGCAGGAAGCCTTCGCCAACGGTGCAACGGGCATGACCACCAACCCCTTCCTGATCAACGCCACCCTTTCCTCCAACCGTGAGGTCTGGGCCGATCGTCTGGCCGAGCTTCCGAAGGATCTGTCCGGCGACGAGAAGGTTCTGGCTCTGGTGCATTGCGTGACTGGCTACTATTCTGATGTCACCCGCCCGATTTTCGACCACGGTGAGACCGGCAAGGGCTATGTCTGCGCGCAGGTCAACCCCAACAAGACCGGCGATGTCTCTTATATGGTCGAGCAGGCCAAGAAGCTCTCTTCCTGGGCTCCCAATATTGTTGTAAAGCTTCCGGCCACCAATGCCGGCATCCAGGCGTATGAAGAGTGCGCAGCGCTCGGCATCAATGTCGCTGCAACCGTCAGCTTCACCGTTCCGCAGGTTCTGGCCGCAGCAGAAGCCGCAGAGCGCGGCAAAAAGCGCGCCGTGAGCGCGGGCATCAAGCCGGGCCTGTCTATCGCCGTTCTGATGGAAGGCCGTCTGGACGACTACCTGCGCGACGTCGCGCATGACAACGGCGCTGCCGTCAGCGAGCAGGATATCGTTCTGGCTGGTCTTGCATGCATCAAGCGCGCCTACGGCATCTTCCAGGAGCGCGGCTACTCCACGTTCCTCATGCCCGCCGGCTGCCGCGGCCCGCACCACATTTCCGAGCTTGCCGGTGCGAAGATGATCATGTCGGTCTCCCCGAAGATCGCAAAGGCCCTCGCCTCCAACACCGTCTTTGAGCCGCGCATCGACGCGCCCGTCGACGCCGCTGCCATCGAGCGCCTTCTGACCATGGCCGAGTTCCGCAAGGCTTACGAGCCCGACGGCATGAAGCCCGAGGAGTTCATCACCTTCGGCTCCGCCAACCGCACCACCGACCAGTTCATCAACGACGGCTGGAACCCGCTGGTCAACTTCAAGTTTTAAGTTGTCTGCCGCCATGCAGCAAGGAGCGTACCGCATATGAGAGCCTATCTGTCCTACCCCCTCGATCCGGCCGGCTTTGCCTGGCCCGGCGAGCCCGTGGTATCCATCCGGCAGTGCACCGATATCGCGCAGGGCGCCGTGTGCAATACCTATTGCACCGAGCTTCCGAACCACTTTGGAACGCACTATGACGCGCCGAAGCACTTCAACAACAGCGGCCTTCGCATTACGGAGCTCCCGATGGAGTATTTCATCTTCGACGCGCCGCTGGTACTGGAGCTGCCGAAAAAGCCCTGCGAGGGCGTGACGGTGGAGGATCTGAAGCCGTACGAAGCGCAGATTCAGAAGGCCGATCTTCTGATCGTCAAAACAGGCTTTTGCCATGTCCGGCGTGAAGAACCCAAGGTTTATCAGATGCAAAGCCCGTTTTTCTATCCGGAAGCCTGCCGGTACCTTGTCGATACATTCCCGGATCTTCGCTGCCTCGGTATGGATTTTCTGGCCATCGGCTCGCCGTGTAACGATCTCTCCGCGCCTGCGCACCGGACGCTGCTCGGCTGCTATACCGAAAAATTCATCACCGCCATCGAAGATATGGATCTTCTGCCGCTGGAGGAAGCGCCGGGCCGGCTGCGCCGCGTCATTGCCGCGCCGCTGCGCGTGCTCGGACTCGACAGCAGCCAGGTCTGCGTCATTGCAGAATTCGACGACTGACCGCAGCCCAAGGTCCGTTTGCAGCGGACCTTGGGTTTCATAAAGAGCTGCGCCTCGCTAAACCATGTTCCGCAATCTGCGAGGCTCTGCGGCGTCTCAAAACACACAGAAAAGAGGCTGTCAAAAGCAGCCTCTTTTTTGCGTATATCCTATCCGATGGGCATACGGAACTCTCTCTGGAACGACATGGCGATGCCCTTCCAGATCCACTTTGTCATCGGCGCGTCCGGCACCATGCCGTCGAAGCCGTGCCCCACGCGCGGCATCAGATACAGCTCCACCGGCACGTCTGCCTCGCGCAGCTTGCGGCAATATTCCATGCCGTCTTCACGAATGGGGTCATACTCCGCGGTGATGATCAGCGTCGGCGGAAGACCGATAAAATCTACCGCCAGATTCGGCACGGCATAATAAGAATATGGCTTTCCCATCTGCTCCGGCCCCAGGTACTGCATGAAAAACTGCTGGTTCAGCCCCTTGGAATCCGCAAGCGCCGGCGCGCCATAGCGCATCTGGTCTTTGGAAAGAGACGTGCCGACAGACAGGCCGGGTACATTGAGCGCGTTGAGCGCGATCTTCGGCCCGCCGTGGTCGCGGATATAAAACGCCATTGCCGCGCAGAGATTTCCGCCCGCGCTTGTGCCGTAGCAGCCCATACGCTCCGGATCGCCTCCGAGCGACGCGCCGTTTTCATACAGCCAGTTCCACGCGGCCAGACAGTCCATCAGCGCCGCCGGGAACGGATGCTCCGGCGCAAGGCGATAATTGATGGCCACAATCAGCGCCGGTACATTGCAGGCCAGTGCAATGTCGCGCGTCCGGTCGAGATATGCTTCTCCTCCGACAAAGCCGCCGCCATGCACATCCATGATGATCGGAAGCGGGGATACCTCGGTCGCGGGCTTATACAAAAATGCCTGGATGCTCTGTCCGGGCTCCGGGCCCGGAATTGCGATTTCGCGGTACTCCATGCCCTCCGGGAGCGTAAATTTGCGGAACAGCTCATAGGAATCCTCCAGGGAAATTCCCATCGTGATCTGATAGTCCGGGTGGATGTTCAGTTTCATGGCGCAGGCTCCTTCTGTTTGATTTACTACCATGCTACCTGCCTTCATCAAAATTTGCAATCCAGAATCCGAAACTTTTCTCCCGAATATTTCCGTGATAATTTGTGCATCCTGTTGGTTTACGAAATAAACCAAGCAAATATAAAATGCGGCGCGGAAAATTTCCGCGCCGCATTTCATTATGTTTCTTCGGTTGTGCCGGCTTCTTTTGCGCCAGATTTCAGGCTGTCAAAAAACATCTCCATCGAATCGAGCAGATGCATGCGCATCATCATCCGCGCCTGATCGCTGTCGTGGGTCGCAATGGCCTCGACAATCTTATCATGGAACCGCACGCCGCTGTCGTTGCCGCAGGCGTCAATGATCTGCGTGATATTGGTATTGTAGATGTCCTGCATCATCTCATAAATCTTGATAACCAGCGGGTTGCCGGTGGCCTTGGCAATCGTACAGTGCAGCGACACATCCGCCTCCCGGGCTTCGTTGTAGTGCCGCTCGCTGGCCGCCTCGTTGTAGGTGATCACATCCTTGCGCATCCTGCGCAGCTGGCTCTGCGTCACACGCGTCGCGGCAATCGCCGCCATCTCCGGCTCAATGATATTGCGGAACTCCATAAAATATTTCAGATCCGGCCGTGTGTACTCCAGAATCGGCTTGAGCGACGCGAACGTCTCCGCCGAAGAATAGTCGCAGACAAAGGTTCCGCCGCCCTGGCGGGACTCGATCAGCCCCATGCTCTTGAGCCGCTGGAATGCGTCTCGGATGGACACCCGGCTGACGCCCAGCTGATTTGCCAGCGCAGTTTCCGACGGAATTTTCTCTCCGGATTTCCACTCTCCGCTGAGAATCTGCTGCTCCAGTTGATCGAAGACGATGTCAGAAATATTTTGTTTGTTGATTTTTTGAAGCGCCATACAATCCTTGTTCCTCTTCCTTGTAAGCTGTAATACAATTATACATCCTATCATCTCCAAAAGCAAGAATCTTTTCACCATTTCGCCCAAATTTTATGATTTTTTATTTCAAACTGATCTTATTTTTCAAAAAGCGTCCTGTCTTCTCCGTCTTTGGTATGGCATGATCCCGTTCAGACGCCGTCTTGCTTGACATGTTGTTTTATCTGTGATATCTTGGTATTATGCTATAATGTCCCGCACGGGACACAGACCCATCCTATGCTTCTGTGCTCTCGTCCGGCCGTTTACCGTCCGTTATCCGCCCCTTGCGCGCCGCTCTCTTTCCGCGTTTTTACGCTGCGGCAGAGATGCGGCCGCACCGCCATCTTGTGACTATGATTCAACACCTAAAAACCTTCATCACCAAGGGCACCGACCCGCACCGCAACCTCGCAATCGAAGAGTATCTGACCGATACCGTTCCAGAGAACACCTGCATTTTGTATCTCTGGCAGAACAAACACACCGTCGTCATCGGCCGCAACCAGAACGCATGGCTCGAGTGCCGCACCACAGAGCTTGAGCGCGACGGCGGCACACTCGCCCGGCGCCTGTCCGGCGGCGGCGCTGTGTACCACGACATGGGGAACCTCAACTTCACCTTCTCCATGCGCACGGAGGACTATGATCTCAAGCGCCAGCAGAGCGTCATCGTCGAGGCCTGCCGTCTGCTCGGTATCCCGGCGGAAATTTCCGGCCGGAATGACATTCTGACCAACGGCTGCAAATTCTCCGGTAACTCCTTTTATAACCACGCCGGATGCTCGTTCCACAACGGAACGCTGCTGATCAACGTCGACATGGCAAACCTCGGCAAATACCTCACGCCGTCCAAGGTCAAACTGCAGAGCAAGGGCGTGGCGTCCGTGCGCTCACGCGTCATCAACCTCACCGAGCTCCGCCCGACGCTCACCATCGACGAGATGGCGCAGGCCATGGCGCAGGCGTTCCAGACAGTCTACAACCTTCCCGCCGAAACGCTTCATGAAGAAGATTTTGACGAGGCGGAAATCGCCCGCCGCTACGCCCATTTCCACAGCTACGAATGGAACTACGGCAGGACCTTCCCCTTCAGCTTCACCTGCGCCGAGCGCTTCTCCTGGGGCGAGATCACACTGCAGCTGGCCGTGAAAACCGGTCTGTGTGAAGATGCCGCCGTCTACACGGACGCGCTGGACGAGACCTTTGCCGAGCCTCTGGCGCAGGCGCTACGCGGCTGCCGGTTCACGACAAACGATCTTTGCAGCCGCATCCGGCAGACTCCTGCCTGCGCGCCGTATGCAGACGATCTGTGCGCGCTCATTCAGGCCCAGAACATCTGATGATCCCTTGCGCACCCGTTTTTAGATATTTTGCACAGTTATAAATTTAATTTTTTGTTTAATTCATAGAATCTTCCGCTTGTTTTTTTCGCTCAGACATCGTATACTTCCCCCAGAACGAAAGATCAAAGAACAACATGCATGGGAGGCAATGTTATGAAACTGAAAAACATCCACGAAGTGGAACAATTCCGAAACGTGATTCACCAGTGCAAGGATGATGTATTTCTGAAGAGCCAGGAAGGCGACGTTTTCAACTTGAAGAGCGCCATGAGCGAGTATATTGCGCTTGGCCGTCTGCTCGGCGACCAGGGCGACAGCCTGGAGCTGTTTGCCAGCAACCGCGAA
>CAKUCT010000017.1 GCA_934643765.1 uncultured Oscillospiraceae bacterium | reverse complement strand
AGACGCTCCTGCAGCTTTTCCTTGTCGTAGTCGGAGGTGGTGATGGCCAGCGTGTTCTTGATCTCGGCAACACGCGCCTTGATTTCGTTTGCATCACCGGCGCCGTCAACGATAACGGTGTTGTCCTTCGTGACCTTGATCTGACGTGCGCGGCCAAGATCAGCCAGCTGCACATCGGGCAGGTTCATGTTCAGTTCGCTGGAAACATAGGTGCCGCCGGTCAGAACGGCGATATCCTTCAGCATTTCCTTGCGGCGGTCGCCGAAGCCAGGGGCCTTGACGCACACGCAGTTGAAGCTGCCGCGCAGACGGTTGACGAGCAGGGTGGACAGTGCGTCGCCCTCGACGTCCTCTGCGATGATGAACAGCTTCTGGCCGCCCTTGACAATCTGCTCGAGCAGCGGCAGAATCTCCTGGATGGAGGAAATCTTCTTATCGGTGATCAGGATATACGGATCGTCAACAACTGCTTCCATCTTCTCGGTATCGGTAACCATGTACGGGGAGATGTAGCCGCGGTCAAACTGCATGCCTTCGACGACTTCCAGACCGGTCTCAGCGGTCTTGGACTCTTCGATGGTGATGACGCCGGAGGTGGAGACCTTCTCCATGGCCTCGGCGATCAGCTTGCCGATGGTCTCGTCGCCGGAAGAGACGGTGCCGACACGTGCAATGTCGTCGCTGCCCTTGACAGCCTCGGAATTTGCCTTGATGGTATCAACAGCGGTCTTGACAGCCTTCTCCATGCCCTTGCGCATAACCATCGGGTTTGCACCGGCGGAGACGTTCTTCAGGCCCTCGTGGACAATCGCCTGCGCCAGCAGCGTAGCGGTCGTCGTGCCGTCGCCGGCAACATCGTTGGTCTTGGTGGCAACCTCGCGGACGAGCTGCGCGCCCATGTTCTCAAATGCGTCTTCGAGTTCAACGTCCTTTGCAATCGTAACGCCGTCGTTGGTGATCAGCGGAGCGCCGTACTTCTTGCCAAGCACAACGTTGCGGCCCTTCGGGCCCATCGTAACCTTTACCGTATTGGCGAGCTGGTCAATGCCGGACAGCAGCGCCTTGCGCGCTTCTTCGCCGTAAACAATCTGTTTTGCCATAATATTCGTTCTTCCTTTCTTGAAGCGTTCAATTAGTCAACAACGGCCAGAATATCGGACAGCTTGCAGATCACATAATCCTCGCCGTCGAGTTTGAGCTCCTGGCCCGCGAATTTACCGGTGATGACCTTATCGCCCTTCTTGACAGTCATCTTGACATCGTCGGTGCCGGGGCCGGCAGCCACAACCTCAGATACCACGGACTTTTCCTTGGTCGATGTGGACAGGATGATGCCCGACGCGGTCTTTTCCTCAGCCTCAAAGCTCTTGAGCAGCACGTTGTCTGCCAACGGAGTCAGTTTCATAAGATTACCTCCTTGAATTTATGCCCTGGCCGCTGCGCGGCCTGATTTACTCGGTTTAGCACTCTTTACTCTTGAGTGCTAACATCTTATATAATATCCAGATTGGCGAAAATGTCAAGGCTTTTTTTCGGCAAATCTATGACCATTTTGTGAATTCTTTCCCCCGGCGGCAAAAAACGCCGCCGCAAAAGCGCGGCAGCGTTATTTTTATGAAATTGCGCCCGCCGGGCGGTATGTAAGTCCCTTCGGATAGAAAAAGCGCAGCGCTTTCGGCACAAGCGCGATATCGATGCTCTTTTTGTAAATCGCCTCGCCGTCCACATTGACGACCGATTCCTTGTCGCAGCTGATGCGCAGCGACCTGCAGCGCACGTGGCGGATGAGCTCCGGGTACTCTTTATACCGGCCCTTCTGGTATTTCCCGACGACGGTCGCCACCTGAAGCAGGCTCACCTTCTTCACCAGCAGCACATCGAGGATCCCATCGTCCGGCTCGGCCTCCGGCACGGGGTTGAACCCGCCGCCGTACCATCTGCCGTTGCAGACGCAGATCAGGGTCTGGTCTGCGTCAATGGTCTCGTCATTGACCGTAACGACATAGTGCTCGCTCAGGCCGTGCACAATATTTGCAAAGATCGACAGGATATACGCGCCCTTGCCCGAGACAAACGGCAGACGCTTGAATCTTGCGATATCCGTTCCGACCTTCGCGTCAAAACCCATGGACAAAATATTGGCCGCGTATACATCGCCGCAGCGGATCAGATCGAACTTTGCTTCTTCTGCGTCCAGCAGCCGCTCCAGCTCAAAAAACGGCGCCGTATCCGAGAAAATCTTGATTGCGTCGTTCCCGGAGCCGCCCGGAAAATGCGTCACCGCGGCGTTGTCGAACCCGACCGCGCCGTTGACCACCTCGTTGAGCGTCCCATCGCCGCCGCAGGCATAGAGCCGGACCTCCTCGCCTGTCTCCGCCGCCCGGCGCGCAATGGCCCGGCAGTCGCCCCGCGCCTTGGAAACGCAGATTTCATACGCCAGACGCCGCGGCCCGCAGACCTCAGTGATGATCTTTGTAAAGCGCTGCGTCTGGTCCGATTTTCCGGCGGCGGGGTTCAGAATAAAAATATGCTTCATGGCGGGAACTTTCTCCTTCTTGCTTCGTCTTAGAGATACAGGCGCTCAGAAATACATATAGACGTTGCATTGCAGCCGCCCGTTGTAGAGCTTGCGTTTTTTCGCAGCCTGCTTGCCGAAGTAATGTTCAAACTCCGGCTCGGAGGAAATGATGTATTTCTTCCAGCCGTCGGCAAACTTCACATGCCGGCCAAAGGCCCGGTAGAGCTGCTGGGCGCTGCGCTGCTCAAGCATGCGCTCGCCCTACGGCGGGTTGCAGACCAGAAGGCCCTTGTCCGTCGGCAGGCTCATCTTCGTGGCGTCGGCCTCGCGGAACTCAATCAGCTTTCCAACGCCCGCTTTTCTGGCGTTGTCGCGCGCAATGTCCAGCGCCTGCGGGTCGATATCCGTTCCGAGAATGCGGTACTCGCCGCGGAACTCCTTGTCCAGCGCTTCGGTTCTTGCCTCGCGCCAGACCTCCTGCGGCACACAGGCCCACTTCTGCGCGCCGAACGAGCGGTTCATGCCCGGCGCGCGGTTGAGCGCAATCATCGCCGCTTCGATGCAGATCGTACCCGAGCCGCAGAACGGGTCCCAGAAGAAGTCCCGCCCGCGGTATCTTGCCAGGTTCACCATCGCGGCCGCCATCGTCTCGTGCAGCGGCGCCAGATTCGCGTTTTCGCGATAGCCGCGCTTGTGAAGGCTCACACCGGAGGTGTCCAGGAAAATTTCGCAGCGGTCTTTCATAATGGAAAACCGGATCTGATACGTCGCGCCCGTCTCCGGAAGCCAGGTCAGCCCATATTTCGCGCCCAGCCGGTCGACCGCCGCCTTTTTCACAATCGCCTGGCAGTCCGGCACCGAGTGCAGCTGGCTGTCCAGACTGTAGCCCTTGACGGGGAACGCGCCGTCCTTCGGCACGAAATTTTCAAGCGGAATCCGCTTTACGCCCTGATAGAGGTCTTCAAAGCTCTTCGCCTCGAATTGCGCCAGCAGAATCATCACCCGCTCGCCCATCCGACAACAGAGATTTGCCTTTGCCATGGCTTTAAAATCGCCGTCAAAGAAAACGCGCCGGTCCTCGATGCGGACATTTTCCAGATTCAGCCGGCGCAGCTCGTCGCCGACCAGTCCCTCCAGTCCGAACAGACACGGTACGCAGAATGTCATTGTTTGCATGGATTGTTTCTCCTGATTTCTATAATAAATATAAGTATAGTCAGAAACCGGCAAAATAGCAATTCATTTCTTTGCCTTTTTACAGGCTTTTTACGCCGCGGGCCCATGACAATCGCGCGGGTCTGCTGTATAATATCATCAGAAAGGAGTAGGTTCATATGGTCTATTGCTGGCTGGCCCTGTGTGTGGTGTTTCTCGTTCTGGAAGCGGCCACGGTCAATCTGGTCTCGGTCTGGTTCATCGGCGGGTCCATTGCGGCGCTCGTCTCCGCCATTCTGGGCGCAGAATTTCTGGTGCAGTTCATTTTGTTCCTGGCCGTCTCGGCGCTTTTGCTGGCGCTGCTGCGCCCGGTGCTCAAAAAGTATCTGCGCGTCAAGCCCTCCAAAACCAACGCCGACCGCCTAATCGGGCAGGAAGCGCTGGTAACAGAAACCATCGACAATCTGGAAGGCACCGGCGCTATCCGGGTCAACGGCGTTCTCTGGACGGCAAAAAGTCTGGACGACGCGTGCATTGCCCCAGAAACGAAGGTCGTGATCCGGCGCATCGAAGGCGCGAAGGTCTATGTCTCGCCAGTCAAAACCCCTGCAGAAGTATAATCACAGAAAAACAGAAAAGAACGAATTCCTAAGGAGGATTTATTATGGAATGGATTCCCGTACTCGTCATTGCGCTGCTGCTTTTGATCGTCATTGTCCGCAACATCTACGTTGTCCAGCAGTCCAGAGCCTACGTCGTTGAGCGCCTCGGCGCGTTCAGTAAGGTCTGGGAAGTCGGCATGCACTTCAAGGTTCCGTTCGTTGAGCGCGTGGCCAAGAAGGTCAGCCTCAAAGAGCAGGTGCTTGACTATCCGCCCCAGCCCGTTATCACCAAGGATAACGTCACCATGCAGATTGATACCGTCGTCTATTTCCAGATCACCGATCCCAAGCTCTATGCCTACGGCGTCGAGCATCCGATGATGGCCATGGAAACGCTGACGGCGACCACACTCCGCAACATCATCGGCGATCTGGAACTTGACCAGACGCTCACCTCCCGCGACGTCATCAACACCAAAATGCGCTCCATTCTGGACGAAGCCACCGACCCCTGGGGCATCAAGGTCAACCGCGTGGAGCTGAAAAACATTCTGCCCCCGCAGGACATCCAGAACTCCATGGAAAAGCAGATGAAGGCCGAGCGTGACCGCCGGCAGGCCATCTTGCAGGCCGAGGGCACCAAGCGCTCGCAGGTGCTGGTTGCCGAAGGTGAAAAGGAAGCTGCGATTCTGAAGGCAGACGCCGAAAAGCAGGCAGCCATTCTCCGCGCAGAAGCCGAAAAGCAGGCCGCCATTCTTCGCGCCGACGGCGAAGCGCAGGCAATCATGGCCGTGCAGAAGGCAATGGCAGACTCTCTTGCTCTTCTGAATGAAAAGGCGCCGAACGACCAGGTCATCAAGCTCAAGGCACTTGAGGCCATGCAAAAGGTGGCAGACGGCAAGGCGACGAAGATCATCATTCCATCTGAGCTGCAGGGGCTGGCTGGCCTTGCCTCCGGTCTGACGGAAGCTGTCAAGGACGTGAAGTAAGATGGCAAAGAAAAATAACGACCGCTTTATAAAAACGCTGGAAGAAGGAAGCGGCTTCGGTACCCTGCGGACCATCTGGGTTGACCGGCAGACCGGTGTCAATTATCTTTTTATGGGTTCCGGTTACGCCGGCGGACTTACTGTCCTGCTCGGCCCAGACGGAAAACCCGTCATTACTCCGATTACCAACGATTATCCCGACGATTAACCAATGCGCCCCGGCCGATCGGCCGGGGCGCATTTTTATAAATCAAGCCCGCGCGGGGATGCCCCAAAAAAACAGTAGCGTCCGGCGCAAAAAGTTGGTATACTATAGAATTAGGAAAGTGGATGCTACGCAAAGCGCGGCAAAGGAAGGAGCAGGGCATGGATTTCGGCAGTTTTCTCGGCAACGACGCGCTCAAAGCGCAGCTGCAGACAGCCTTCCGCCAGGGAAAACCGTCGCACTGCTACCTGCTCTGCGGCCCGGCGGGCTCCGGGCGGCACACACTGGCGCGGCAGATGGCCGCTGCCATGCAGTGCCAGCGCACACAAGATCCCGGCTGCGGTGTCTGCCCCGCCTGCCGCAAGGTTCTGAGCCAGCAGCACCCTGACGTCATCACCGTCGACGACACGGAGCATAAAAATGTCTCCGTCGACGTCATCCGGCAGGCCCGGGCCGATGTTTTCATCCGCCCGAACGAGGGCCGGCGAAAGGTCTATATCCTGCCGCGCGGGCAGGATCTTGGCCCGGCGTCGCAGAATGCGCTTCTGAAAATTTTAGAAGAGCCGCCGGAGTACGCCGCCTTCCTGATTCTGACGACCAGCGCCGAGACGCTCCTGCCCACCATCCGCAGCCGCGCCGTGCAGCTGCAGCTCTCGCCGCTTACGCGCGCGCAGGCGCTGCCGGAGCTGCAAAGGCGCTTCCCTGGAAAAACGCAGGAGGAGCTGACGCTTGCGCTTGAGCAGGCCGAGGGCTATCTTGGCCCGGCGGCGGCGAGTCTGGAGGAGGGCATTTTCCGGCCGCAGACGCTTACCCTGGCAGACAGCTTTGCCGCGCGCGATACATTGGGGCTTTTGCAGGCGCTGGTGCCGATGGAAAAATACAAGCGCGAGCAGCTGCTTCCGATTCTGAGCGAATTCAGAAGGCTTTTGTGCATGGCGCTGCGCGCCCGCGCCGGGGCGCTGCCGATGGACGGGCGCATGCAGGCCATGCTGCGCAGCCGCACCGGCGCCGAGCTTTTGCAGGCAGCGCAGACGCTTGCGCAGGCGGCGGACGATCTGACGGCCAACGTCGGCGTTGGCGCTGTCATCGGCGGACTTTGCGTCAGCCTGAAATAGAAAATTGCAAACGAATATACAGATTGGAGAATATATGGACGAACGGACACAAGAACCTGCCCTCGAGCAGGCGCAAGTACAGACCGCTGCCGAAGCGCAGCAGACCATAGAACCAGACACCGCGCCGCAGGCAGACGCGGCGCAGCAGCGTTGTGAACAGCAGGCCGAACAGGCTGCGCAGGAGGAGCTGTTTGCCGCGCAGGCTCCCGCCTGCCCGGAAGAAGACGAACCCCCCGCCGCGCCGGAAGCACCCAGCGAGCCCGCGCGCGTCACGGTTGTAGACATCCGCTTCCGCAACAACGCCAAAACCTATTTCTTTGACCCGGGCGATCTGCGCCCGGATACCGGCAGCCACGTTATCATCGAAACCGCGCGCGGCGATGAGTACGGCATCTGCGCCAGCTGCTGCCATGAGGTGAAGGCTTCTGAAATCGTGCCGCCGCTGCGCAAGGTGCTCCGCATGGCGACGGCGCAGGATGAGCGCATCAACAAGGAAAACCAGGAAAAAGAAAAGCGGGCCTTCGATGTCTGCCAGCAGAAGATTCTCGACCACAAGCTGGACATGCAGCTGGTCTCGGCGGAGGTTGCCTTTGACGGCAGCAAGATTCTCTTCTTCTTCACTGCCGAAGGCCGCGTGGATTTCCGCGAACTGGTCAAGGATCTCGCCTCCGCCTTCCGCACGCGCATTGAGCTGCGGCAGATCGGCGTCCGGGACAAGGCAAAGATGGTCGGCGGACTCGGTGTCTGCGGAAGACCGTTCTGCTGCAAGGAGTTCCTGGATGATTTCCAGCCAGTCTCCATCAAGATGGCCAAGACGCAGAACCTCAGCCTGAACCCCACGAAAATTTCCGGCACCTGCGGCAGACTCATGTGCTGCCTGAAATATGAGCAGGAGGCTTATGAAGATCTTCTGAAGACCGCGCCCAAGAACGAATCGTTTGTTGATACGCCCGATGGCCGCGGCACGGTGACAGAGGTCAATCTGCTGCGCCAGAGCGTGAAGGTTCGCATGGAAGACAGCCCGGAGACCATCGGCTGCTACAAAAACTGCGATATCTGCGTGCTGCGCAACGGCAAGGCGCGGAAAAATGACCCGCCGATTCCGAAAGATCTGGCCCCGATTTCCTCCAAGCCGCGCAAGGCGCAGCCGAAACCGGATGAGTTTGAGCCGCTGCCCGAGGTGATCTACCCCGATCAGGTCAGCGTGTTCTCCCGCGAAGAAGTTTTTGCCGCTCCCATCATCCCCGCAGAGCCCGCCGCGCAGGACGCACCCGCGGAAGACGCCGCCGGCGCAAAGCAGCCGCAGAACCGCCGTCGCCGCCGCCGCGGCCGCGGCAAGGGCCCGGAAGGCGCCGCGCAGACGGAGGGCAAGCAGCCGACGGAAAAGTCCGCCGAAAAGGCCCCCTCGGAGAAGCCGAATGAGCCGCGCCGTGAAAAGCGCCCGAATGACAACAAACCCCGTCCGCCGCGCCAGAACCAGGAGCGCAAGCCGCAGGGCGAAAAGCAGCCCGGCCAGCCGCAGCAGTCAAATGCTCCCGTGCAGGAATCCGGCGACGGCGCGCCGAAGCGCCCCAGACGCCGCCGCTACCGCGGCAATAAGCCCTCCGGCGGCAATGCCCCGCAGGGCGGCGCCAAAGAAAGCGAATAACCAGGAAAAAGAACGCCAGCTCCGTAAAAACGGAGCTGGCGTTTTGCGTGACGCCTGCAGGGTACAGCTGAAATGACAGTTGTCTACGCAACCCTTATCATTTTTCTATCCGCGCGCCCCTTGCGGGGCGCGACGAATGCTGCCCCAAAATCCGCAGGCGCTCTTTGTATTTCAATCCACGCGCCCCTTGCGGGGCGCGACTTTTGAGCTTTTTGAAGGAATCTGGCTATACTAATTTCAATCCACGCGCCCCTTGCGGGGCGCGACGGTGTCGGACAAGCTGTTTTTGCTCAGCGAGGTTATTTCAATCCACGCGCCCCTTGCGGGGCGCGACCTGGTCGGCGGTGCAGTTGGCGTAAACGATAGTCACGATTTCAATCCACGCGCCCCTTGCGGGGCGCGACGGCACCAAAGCGGCCCCGCCCCATCAAATAAAACATTTCAATCCACGCGCCCCTTGCGGGGCGCGACTTCTCTTGCTTCTTCATATGTCAGTTGTTCATCATATTTCAATCCACGCGCCCCTTGCGGGGCGCGACGTTAAAAAGTTAGAATATACTAGATAATAGTATTATTTCAATCCACGCGCCCCTTGCGGGGCGCGACGCCGAATAAAATAATTTGACGGCTTGACCTATTTCAATCCACGCGCCCCTTGCGGGGCGCGACATCAAGCGGGAGTTATGGCCCGATGAGACGGTCTAATTTCAATCCACGCGCCCCTTGCGGGGCGCGACAGAGGCCGCCAAACAACGCGACGCGGAGGCACTTATTTCAATCCACGCGCCCCTTGCGGGGCGCGACTGGAACTCGGGTCGCGTCTCTGCGTGCCGGCCGATTTCAATCCACGCGCCCCTTGCGGGGCGCGACGCTCCGGCTGAAAATTCTGCTCTTTTCCTTGATATTTCAATCCACGCGCCCCTTGCGGGGCGCGACATCTTGTGGATGTTACAGAAGTGAACATAATCGAATTTCAATCCACGCGCCCCTTGCGGGGCGCGACAGCAAATCCGACGAATTTTACCCGCCAGATTTGCGCAAAAGGTATAAATTTCTCAGTAAAAAGCCGGTCTCGCTCTGCCTCTTCCAAGCATATCGCCTGGAAGCGCGCCGTTTCTTATCCTTCGCGCGGTGCGAACCTCCCCGGCTTTTTCTGATCGCTTGTCCTTCGCAATCACACAATCAGCGCCCCCTCCGGCGCGTATCCGGCTTTCGCGCCGAAGTGCTCAATGCGGGTTTCATACTTGTTGCCGAGGTAATAAAACCGCAGGCTGTCTTTCTCCTCGTCCATAATCGCACAGAGTTTGTGCTGCAGCTGCCTGCACTGCGCCGCGTCAAGCAGACATTCAAACACAGAGTTTTGCACGCGCTGGCCAAAATTCACACACTGCTTTGCAATCTGCCGCAGCCGTCTGCGTCCGCCCGCATCCTCCGTGTTCACATCATAGGTAATCAGAACCAGCATGCGCCTTCCCTCACTTCCACAAAAACGGCGGATACGCATCCAGATCATCCCGCAGATACCGCGCCAGCAGCAGCGCCTGCACATACGGAACCAGCCCCCACGCGAGCTTCTCTTTCAGATACGGGTGCGTGATGGTCTCGCGCTTGCGCTCTTGCCAGGCCTGCAGAAATTTCTTTCTCGCCGTATCCGTCAGCAGCACCGCGCCGCTGTCCGTGTGCTCAAAATCATCGCCCCGCAGGACGCGGTTGTTGACCAGCGAGAGAACAAACCGGTCCGCAAAGCAGGGCCGCAGCTCTTCCATGAGATCCAGCGCCAGCGACGTGCGCCCCGGGCGGTCGCGGTGCAGAAAGCCGACGTAGGCATCCAGTCCGACCGCTTCCAACGCGGCTGCGCAGTCGTTTGCAAGCAGACTGTACGCAAAAGACAGCATCGCATTGACGTTATCCAGAGGCGGCCGCCGATTGCGCTCGCGGAAGAAAAAGTCCTGCTTGTTCTGCAGAATCATCTCGTCAAACACATCAAAATATGCCTTGGCGCCAATGCCTTCGCTGCCGCGCAGCGAATCCATGGAAATCTCGCCGGCAACGACCGGATAAAGCGCCTTGATTTGCTCGATGGCGTTTTGCAGCCGGTCTGTATCCACACGCAGCGCATGGTCGCGCTTGGTGCGCTCCAAGCTCCATCTGGCATTATGGAGCTTTCCGAAGATCATATTGCGCGCGATGCGGCAGCTTTGCCCCGGGTCGTCCGCCACGCGGTACTGCATCCGGCGCAGCAGCACATTTCCGTTCTCTTCTCCGACGCTCCGGGCCAGAAACCGCCCCGCCGGCGTGCAGAAACTCAAACTCACGCCGCGCTTTGCGCAGCCGCCCATCAACGCCGGAGACGCGCCCGCGTAGGTAAAGCAGACAATCCCCGCGAGCGTATGCAGCGGAAATCGCGCCAGCTCCTGCTTTTCCCGGTTCACAACCACGTTCTCCCCATCGATGGTCAGATACGCGTCCTCGCTCGTGACAAAGAGCGTGTTCAGAAGCTTTCTCATGGCTGTTCCTCCATGTTCTCGCGCAGATAGTCCCGCACCGGACCGCTTTTCTGCAGCCGCGGCAGACACAGCTCCTTGAGCGAGCACGCGTTGCAGGACTTTGTGGGCTTTACCTGCGGCGTGCGGCCGCGCCGGTACAGATCGTGCATCTGCGCCGCGTCCGCACAAACCTCCTCGCGCAGCTCCGGTGTAAACGCCACGCGCAGGCGCCGGCGCGTTTCACCGTAAAACAGCGCCCCCTCCGGAATCTTGCAGCAGAGCATCTGCTCCAGGCACATCGCCTGCGCGCACAGCTGCAGCTCGTCGCAGCCGTCCTGCTTCGGCGCGCCGCGCTTATACTCCACCGGATACGCAAGCCACAGGCCATCTTTTCCGGCAAGCGGCACCCCACGCGTATCATCGCGCCGAAACTCCACAACATCACACTGCCCGGTCAGCCCCAGCGTAAGCGACTGCACCCGCAGCGCGCGCACGATCAATAGGTCTCCCCTGGATTCGCGCAGCTGCTCATCATGCGCCCGCTCATGCAGAAGATTTCCCTCCACCGTGCGCAGATTCTCTGCCCACTGCTGCTCAATGTGAATCAGTGCCCATTGCCTGCGGCAAAACCGGAAGTGCTGCAGGCCGGAAATCATCAGACACTCGTCCGGCGTATACATTACGCCCGCCTTTCCAGATGTACCCCTTCCGGAAGTGTGTTGGAAACAGAAACGGTATAATCGCTGTAGCTGCGCGGGACAAGGACGCCCTCCTTTTTCTGGACATGCACCGCGTCAAAGAGCTGATACGATGGCGCGTTTCCAAGCTCTGTGTCATGCCGGAAGATCATCAGCTCGCGCACCGCCATTTTCCCGCGCGCGGCGGAGTGGTCGTTTTCAAACATGTTGATGATCGCCTGCCACAAAAGCTCCAGATCATCCTCCGAGAAACCCGTCGTCTTCCGGGCCAGATTCGCTGAGACAAAGCCCTCCGCCCGGTAGAGCGCATACGGCACAATGAACTTCCGGCCCATCTCCGTACCCTTTTTCTCGGCGTCGTCTTCTTTCGTGATGGCAACGCGCGTGATCGTCACCTCCTGCGGGACAACCGGGTCAATGGAGCGCGCGAAGCCCAGCTGCACGGGCCCGCGCACCTGTCCGCAGTTGAGCGCGCCCTTGACAAATGTCGTCATCACCGCGCCGAATGTGCGGATATCATAAAAATGCGCACACATCCAGTCGCGCAGCTTCGCGTCGATTCCGGGGTCGCTCTTCTTCGCCTTCTTCAGATCCTCGTCAATGCCGAGCGCCGAAATGGCCTCGCTGTCGCTGCGGTTGAGCGGCACGCCGTCTTTGATATAGATCCGGTAGCCTTCGGCGTCCTCCTTCAGCGTCTCAACATAGTTGCGGATCTTCCGCTTCAGGCAGACGTCGGTCACAAGGCCGAAGCCGGTTTCCGGGTCGACGCGCGGCATATTGCCCGCGTCCGGGTCGCCGTTGGGGTTTCCGTTTTCCACATCGAACAGAATCACAAAATCATATCGGTTTTTGATCGGCTCAAGCATTGTCTTCTCCTCCATTTCTCTTTTCAAAGCGTTTTTGCGTCTGGTGGTAATATCCGATTTCAAACGCGCCCTGCTCCGGCAAAGACAGTCTGTCCGGGAACGGCTGCATCAGCCGCCCCACAAGGCTTGTAATCTGCTTGCCATAGAAAATTTCCGATCCCGTATCCAGCTTCTGCAGGTGCTTCTGCGCCAGCTTCAGAAGCGTCGGGAAGATGATCGCCGGTGTGGCGCAGGCCGAGTTGAAATACTTATCCTTGATGGTCGCGTTGATGCCGGGATTTGCCGCGTCCTGCACCGCCTCGAGCACCGCAAAGAGTCTTCCGAGCACATACGGCGCATACGCGCTTTGTTCGTTCAGTTCCACCGTTAAGACCTCCTTCGGGCACAGCCCCGTTTCGTTTCTTGTATAGTAGGCTTTGATCATGGCCGCACGGCCGCGGGTGATTTCCCGCTCGGCGCGGATGCGCAGCGTCACCGCATTCAGCATCGTCGCCGGGTACCGCCCGCCGGTCAGCACAGCGCGCAGCAGATCTCCCGCCAGCTGCGGCGGCGGAGACGGGCTGCGCTCTTTTTTATTGACCGTCTCCCAGCACAGCGCCCGGACAGACAGTGCCTGCTGCGTGTCAAAGGCCGGACGGACAATGTCCAGCGCCTGCCGGTGTGCTTCGATATGCCTTGAAAACTGCTCTAATGTGTCTCTCAGGAAAAACCGGACAGACAGCCGCGCCGCATTCGGCGCCAAGCCGAGAAAACACAGATGCTGCTTCGGCTGCAGCTCCTGCTCCAGCCAGGAAACCGGCTCGCCTCTTGCAAGCGCACGCAGCGCGCGGCTGAGATCCTCCTGCTGGATGCCGGACTCCTCCGGAATGCCGAACAGCGCGTCGATACCCAGATCCGCGTAGGCCGTTCCCGCGTTTTCCGCCCAGCAGACGACCGTCGTATCGCCAAGGAACCTCCGGTGCTCGCGATCGGAGAGCAGCGCATTGAGCGCGGTCGTGTAGGCAAAGGCCGCGTATTCGCTGACAGGCGCATTTTCGCCCTGCTCGTGTCCGTAGGAGCAAAACGCGGGCGCATTGAACGAGACCAGGCTGGCCCCTGAGCTCTGCGCGTCCTTGACGCCCTTGATGGCCGGGTGCGTCAGCGCAACGGGAAGCCGCTGCCCCGTAATCAGGCACTGCGCGCGCGGCGCGTCCGGATTGCCGTTCTGATAGTATTGCTGCCACGCCTTCTGCAGCTGCCCATCTTCTGTCACGGGGCGGCGCTTGGCCCCGCCGTAGTCAAAGGCAAACACCAGATTCGCGCCGCCTGCAATCGCCTTCCAGCTGTCTTTGAGCAGCGGATGCTGCGCCGCCGCGTCCGGCTGCCAGGTGTCAAAAAACGCCAGAATGGCCCGCGCCGCCGGGCTGTCCAGCCCATCCAGAATCTGATGGTGCAGCGCCGCACAAGCCGCAAAGCACGCCTTGGCCCGCTCCGGCTTGCCCTTTTCATCCGCGCCCAAAAGGTACGCAGAATTGTCGCACAAAAAGTTTGCCTCCACACCGGAGGAACGTTTGACGTGCGCCGGTACCCGCATCGGCTGCGGCCGCAGCTTTCCCTTCTCGTCCGCTTTCTGATATGGAACCAGCGCCAGCAGCTCTCCGCATTCGCTGAGCTCCAATCCAAAGCTCACGCCAAACGCGTTTTCCCAGCCGGGCGCGGCAATGCGCCCCTGGGCAAGCAGCGTCTCATAATACGCCGTCAACGCCTGCAGAATCATCCCATCACCTCCGCGTTCCGGCAGTCCAGCACGCCGCGCACAAGCTTCGCCCGGAAAAACTGCGCCCGGATATCCTGCGGGTCAGAATAGTCCATGTCATAGAGCATCCAGCCAAGATCCTGCGTCAGATCCATCGCCGGAATCTCCCCGCCGGGCCATTGCCGGAAGCTTGCCGGAAATTCCCGGCAGCCCAGATACGGCGTGTGGTAACACTGCCCTTTTTCCAGTCTCCGGCGCAGCATTTCCTGGAACTTTCCCGGGTTGTCGCCGGGCGCGGCTTTGTCTGTCATATCAAAATGGCATTCGATCACATAGTGTACATCCCGCAGAACCATCGCGGCCCGCTGCTGAATGTCCTGCGGCGTGTAAAGAACGGGGGCCGCGCCGCCCTTCGCCGCGGCCAGCACGCCGGAGGCCAGAACCGTGGACTTTACTTCATTGCGCCGGATGGACGCGAAGCGAATCGGTGCAAGCACATGGATTTTGTCGATCGTATAGCGCAGCCCCGGGTGCCAGAAAACGCTCTCCACCAGCCCTCTTGCCGCCGATGGCGTCATCACGTCATAGCTGACACGCTCCGTTTTGAATTCCGGACGGGAAAAGCAGGCAAAATTCCCCCAGACCTCTATCTGCATTGCCATCGGCACCACCTCCCTTCTGGACGCATTTGAATAATCTCGTTGGCTATTATAATTCGCATGCCATTACTTCTCTTTCATTTATTGGATTTTTTAAATATATACCATATAAATACAATTTGTCAAGAGAAAAGGAATTGAAATAATTCATCTGCACGTATATACTATCCATGGTCCTTTTGCGCGTGCGCAAAAGGTGGATAGAAATATTTATTGGATCTTTTATGCGTCAGACGGCAAAGTAATCTACTTTGCCGTCTGATGCTTTAGATAAACAGTCCCACGCCATTTTCGGCGTCCAACGCCAAACCGGTCTTCTGGTCATACTTCGACAAATCCCGCAGAATCGCCGCCCCGTCCGGCAGCAGTTCCAGCGCACCCGCCGCGTCCAGCGCCTCAAACTGCCCGGTATAACAGTCCACGCTGCAGCTCCCGAGCTTTCTCAAAAGCACGCAATTTACTTCCCCGTTTTGAAGCCTCCGGCAGAGCGCCTCGCCCTCTCCCAGCGGAAGATAAACCGTTCTGGTACGCGTTTCAATCAGATGAAAGCGCGCGGCAATCTGCGCAAAGGGCAGCATGCAGCCCGCAATTCCGCACTGCGTCGCAGCCAGAATCTCTTTTTTGTCAAGCTCACTTTCTTTGAGCTGATACAGTTCCTGAAAATATGCCGCGACCGCCTCCGGCGAAGATACATCTTCATGGTACCGCGCCGCGAAATCCGCCGCGCTGATATTGGCCGCCAGCATGGCGGGCGCCGGGCATCCCTCCAGAGAAAACCGGAAAACAAGGCTTTCCGCCGCCGTGCGCTTTCCCTCGCGGTTACAGCGTCCTGACGTCTGCAGCAAAGAGTCCAGCCCGCACTGCTCGCGGTAAGCTGCCGGGAAATCCACATCGACGCCCGCCTCAATCAGAGACGTCGACACCACCCGGCAGACTTGTCCCTCCCGCAGCCGCCTGCGGATTTCCGCAATCTGCGCTTTTCGGTCACGCGCGCATAGAAGCGTCGTCAGGCAGAATCTCCCCTCCTCCGGCAGCGCGGAAAACAGCTCCTGCGCCGTTTTGCGCCGGTTGACCACGCAGAGCACCTGCCGTTTTTCCTCCAGCTGTAAAACAAAACTGTTCCGAGATTCCGGATCGTGGTCCGCCTGAGTGCGTCATACATATGGGTTGTGTCCGGACAAATTTCCCGGACAAAAAGGGACGGCGCAAAGCGCCGGATCAGCGTATCGAGCGACGGCTGCGTCGCCGTGCAGAGAACCGCCGTCGTATGATAGTGCTGCACCAGCTGCGTTATGGCAAACACGCACGGCGCAAGATACGGCACAGGAAGCGTCTGCGCTTCGTCAAAAATCACGACGCTGTTGGCAATGTTATGAAGCTTGCGGCAGCGGCTGCTACGGTTGGCATACAGCGACTCAAAAAACTGCACCGCCGTCGTCACAATCACCGGCACATCCCAGTTTTCACTTGCCAGCAGCTTCCGGTACTGCGCCGGCGTCATTTCCTCCGGCTCTGCGCACAGATAATCCGCACCGGCCGTGTGCGCCAGCACATTCTCTTCGCCAAGCAGGCCGCCAAACACCTCTACCGTCTGGTCAATGATCGAAGTATAGGGAATCACGTAGATCACGCGGTCCATTCCCTGCGCCGCCGCATGCTCCAGCGCGAAGGCCAGCGAAGAAAATGTTTTCCCGCCGCCTGTCGGTACACTCAGACTGTAAAGCCCCTGCGCACATGTTTTTCCCTGCTGCAGGCACGCGCGCAGCACCATATTGCGCTGCACACTGACGCAGTCCTGCGTCTGTGCCTGCAGATACTGCGCCGCCCTGCCGCGCACAATCTGCAGCAGCTCCTGCACCGATGCGTGGCCGCCGCGCGGCGCAGAAACGCCGTCCATAAAATTCTGCGTATCCTGAAAATCCGCGTCCACCAGGCACGAATAGAGCATCCGGGTGTAAAACGCGTTCTGTAAAAAATCGCGGCCGAGCCATTCCGGCC
>CAKUCT010000016.1 GCA_934643765.1 uncultured Oscillospiraceae bacterium | reverse complement strand
GTGAAGCTGCGCGACGCGAACGCTTACACCGACAAGAAAATGCTCGAGCTGTACCAGTACACGGACGGCAGAATGCGCTCGATCGAAGAGCAGCTCTGTCAGCAGCGCGTGATCAATGCGCAGACCACGGCGAATATCAGCTGCATGCAGAATGAGATCGCGGCGCTCTCGGCCATGACGAAGACCGTCATTCCCATCGGCAACGTCTGCCCGGAGCCTATGCAGCGGTATAACAGCTGGACGGCGCCGACAACTAGCACGACGACCTAACGTACAAAGGGGCGGCAAACGCCGCCCCAACCTTTATGGAGGATAATTTATGATTACGATTGATCAGGCAATGCGCGGCGCGGTCCGCTTTATCGATACAGAAATTCTGCCACACCTTCCGACTGGAAAGGGAATCGGCGCAGGAATTGCCGTTGCGCTCATTATGGACGGCGGAAAAGAACGGATTCTTGCACTGCGGGAGAATCCGGTTGTGCAGATGATGGGGGTCATGGACGAGGCAGGGAACATCAATATTGATAAGATTTACAATGCAGCGAGACCGAAATTTGAGCAGAAGCTTCCGGTTTCGATTCCGTTTATCGGAGATCTGACGTTTGACCAGAATGATGTGGACAAGCTTTACAGATACATAAAGGAGGCGGTATGATGGAGTACATAAAAAAACTGCATGAGAGATTGCAGGAGCTGATGGAAAGACCGGCAACGACCGGCAATGTGGAGGAAGTCCGGCTTTATGCGAAGACCATTCGGGCGCTGGAAAAGCTGGAGCTGCATGAATCGTTCACGAAGGAAGATGCCATTTGCTGGGTAGAGCATATGGAAAACAGCGACGGAACGAAGGGCGCACAGTGGACGATGGCAGAGACAAGCGCGATGGCGAAGGAAATGGGCGTATATCTGCCTGCCTGCATCTGGTATGCTGCGGTGAATATGATGCGCTCGGACTACTGCATGGTGGCGAGAAAGCACGGCGTGGACAAGCCGGAATTTTACGCAGATATGGCGCAGGCGTTCCTGTTTGACGAGGACGCGGGAGAGCCGGAAGAGAAGATTTCTGCGTATTATCATTGCGTCGCTGGGAAATGATGGTTGATGTAGGCAAATGGAGTATGGACCGCCATACTGCGAAATGACGATCGCCGCCAGCTGCGGGTTCACATTCTGGATTCTGACCGGGTACTGCAGCTTCTTTTCATAGACAAACATCGCTTACCGCTCCTTTCTGTATTCCCAGGGCCACGGCCCCGCCAGCCAGTCATAGCTTCCGCCCGCTGCGGCGTCCATAAGCGTCAGCGGCCCGTTGGCCTGCTGATACTGCTCAATGGACTGCTGATAGGCTTCCACGTACTGGTTGAAAAGCTGTGCGGCCTCGGTGTCGTCCGCGTGTGTGTCAAGATACAGGGCAAGCTCCTGCAGCGCAAAGGCAAACTGCTGCAGCTCGTGCAGCGCCGTGCCGAGCTTTTCCTGCGTGTTTTCTTCCCCGAGATACGGAAGATCGAGCCCCGGGAACAGCGTCCCGCGAATCAGCGCGCAGCTCGGCGTATACTGCTCCGGCCCCGTCTGCTGAAACGGGACATATGGATTGGCCAGCGGCGCGCACGACGGCAGCTGCCCGTCGGTATCGCCGCACAGCGGCAGCGTCATCACGCCGTCAGATGTTGTTTTTTCATTCCGTTCGTCCACGGATTGATACACTCCCTCCTGATTTTACCGGGCGTTTCGCCCTGAACCAATCTATGCAGACCGGGTTCGACACGTGAAGCAAAAATCCGCCCCGGAGGTCGGGGCGGATTTGAAGCGGCCGAAGTCAGAAGACTTTACTTCTGCTCCGCAATGTAAAGGGACACGCGGTTTTGAATCATATTTACGGTCTCGTCGATGGTCTTTGCGCCCGCGAAGAAGCCGCCGCACTCTTCTGCCACAATGTCGAGAATGTTCTGGTCGAACGAATACAGGCTGTGCGTCGAGTCAATCAGGTCGCAGACAATTTTATACTGCTCCGGCGTGACGGCGTAGACGTCAACGGTCTCGCTGAAAAAGCCGATGGTGTAACGGATGATGCGAACGGGATTGCCGTTGCCGTCCAGAACTGGCTCGCCGTTTTCGTCTGTGACGTACTCCTGATCCATGGCCTTTTCGGCCTGCTTTTCAAACGCAGATTTCAGAATTGGGAAGGCGGTCTGTTGCAGCTGTACCTCTTCAGACAGCATAGACCGGATAAAGCCCCACGCGCCGTCCTTGTCTTTGCAGGCGGTTGTCATGCAGATGGTGCCAAGGGGCATGAAGCCGCAGCCAAAGCCGCCCGCCGCGCCCGGATAGCCGACAAAGTCCGCGTCGTTGTCCATGGCTTCAAGCTGATAGTAAATGTCTTCAAAGCCGGTGAAGGAAACGTTTGCCAGCAGCTGCTGCTTCTGTCCTACACGGCGATAGTCGCTGACGTACTCGTCAAAGTCAAAGTTGGTGGTATCAAACTCCGCAGGGAACGAGTTTGCAAATTCCAGAAATGCGCGGAACTCGTCGGAGTCAAAGCGGCAGGTACCGTTCTCCCAGTCGACAAACTGGTCGAGCGAGCTTGCAAGGCAGGCGTAGACGACGCTCGATTTGGTATAGTCGACGTTGAAGATCGTCGCGTCTGGGGAGAGCTTTGTCATGGCGTCTTTCATTGCGTCCAGTGTCCACGCGTCATATCCGCCCACAACGTCGTGCCGGCCCGCTGCGCCGATCACGGAGAAGGAGGTTGGCATCCGATAGAGCTTGCCGCCTGTTTTGATGGCGTTAATCACGTTTGAGTTCAGCATATCCTCTGAGAGCGAGCTGTCTGCGTTCAGGAACGGAACCAGATCCTCCAGGAAGCCCTTGGCGGCGTACTGCGCCACGGGAAGGTCTCCGCCCGAGACATCAATCAGATCCGGGAGATTGCCGGACAGAAGCTCCGTGTTGAGCTTTAAAATGGCAGAGGAGGAGTCCTCGGTATACGAGCCGGGGCTTGCGATGACCTCGCTGTACTGCGAGTAATCGAGCACTTCAATGCGGTACTGGCTGTTCTCGCGGTTGAATTTTGCAATCTGCTGGCGGAGTGTCTGGCTCAGAGACAGCGTTGCAAGCGTCAGAACGGTTTTCTCCGGAAGTGTCGCAGGATCAACGGGCTGCAGCGTATAAAGCGTATAGGCGTTGTCTACGCCTGCGCCCTGGGTGTTGAAAAGCGCGTGCAGGCTCCCGTTTTCATCTGCCTGCAGATTTATAAGATCGGTTGCGTCCAGATCGCAGTCCAGAAGCGCAAGAACCTTGGTCTGCGTCTGCGTGTCCAGATCGTAGTGGTTGATGGTGCCGTCGTCGAAGAAATAGAAGCCTTTGCCATTCGGATCTTCGAAAACGTCCCAGGTGTAGATCGGGATGGTGAGATCTTCGCCCCAGTCAAGCTTCTGGCTGTCGATGGGAGAGAAGGCCATGCCGCCCGACTCTGCGTAGGAAAGAACGCCTGCCCGGCCCTCCGTGAGTGTGATGAGGTTGCCGTATTTGCCGTCCTGGCTGAGCGTTTTCAGAAGCTTTCCGGTTGCATCAAAGATATAGACGGCGTCGTCGTACCCCGCGCTGATGATGTGCCCCGCGTCATCCAGAGCAATCGTGTTCAGAAAAAGCTGCGTGGTGTCTACGCTGCTGTCTGCAAAATCGAGGCGGCATGTACCAAGATGCGTTCCGTCGGCGGCAAAATGGACAAGCGACCAGATATATGCGCTGTCCTCCGCATCAGACTCTGCCGTCTGGCAGATAGCCCAGACCGAACCGTCATCTGCCTTTGTCAAAGCATTGACCTGCGGCTTTGTAACGCCCTCAACCGGGAACTCCAGAATAGAAAGCGTGCCGGATTCCAGGTCTTCGCGGTAGAGCGTGCACGCATATGAGCGGTAGCCGTAGACCGCGCCGGTGTCCGGGTCAACGTCCTGCGAGGTAGACTCGCCGGGATTCATGGCGGAAAAGAAGAGCGCGCCGCCGGTGAAGACGGAAGTCTGTATTACATCAAGCGCGTCCGGCAGTGGAAGGGCGGCGGCCTGATAGGCGGTGGCGGCGCTTTCAGTCGAGACACCGGCAGCCGGTTGGTCAGGCTGCTTCGTTTCGGTTTTCGGCTTGGCGCAGCCGGTCAGAAGTGCGGCGATGAGCGCCAGCGCAAGGGTAAGCGATAAAATTCGGTTCATGTTATTTGCTCCTTTTTTGTTTGTGCAAGGTAAGCGTCAGTTGACAAGCGCGTGGGGCCCTTGCCAGCTGACGCAATCATAGCAGCAAAATGGAGCGGATTGGCGTTTTTAACTAAAGCTTAAGAAAAGCTTCAAAAAAGAAAAAGAGCCTCCCGCTTTCGCGGGAGGCTCAGAAATGCAGTCAGATTCAGGCGGCGTCGGGCTTATACTGCGGATTGTAGTTCACAATCCGGCCGATTTCCTGCAGCGCCTTGACCTGCTCTTCCTTGACGGGGTTATCCCAGAGGTCGAGCTGCGTCAGCAGCGGGCAGTCTTCCAGACCAGAGATATCGGAAATCTGGTTGTAGTCTGCAAAGATATAGTTGAGGTTTGCAAGGCCCTTGAGGGGCGAGAGGTCGGTGAGTTGGTTGTTGTTGACATTGATGCGCACCAGCTTGCAGGTCGCCACATCGAAGGCCGGGAGCTCCTTGATCTGATTGCCGCTCGCAAGGAAATACGTCAGCTCCGGAAGCTGGGCAAGAACCGAGACGTCCGAAATCTGGTTGTCCGAGACATCGATCACAGAAAGGCTGACACAATCGGACAGCACGGAAATGTCTGTAATGTCGTTGCCGGAAGCATAGAGCTCCTGCAGCGCGGTATTACCGGCGAGACTGGACAGACGCGAGACGCCGCAGTTTTCGATGTGCAGCCGCTCCAGGGCCAGGCAGCTGTTGAGATACGTGATGGACTTGATGGGGTTGTTGGTCAGATACAGATCCGTAAGCCCCGTCAGCGCGGTGATGGCCGTGAGGTCCGACACGGAGTTGTTGGTCAGATCCAGATAGGTGAGGTTCGAAAGGCCGACGAAGGTGTTGATGGAGGTGACGGCGCAGCTCTGCAACACAAGCTTCTGAAGCTCCGGCAGCGTACCGATCTGCTCCAGAACGGACGAGGGGAGTGTCGAGCCCGACAGGTCGAGCGTCTTGAGCGTCGTCAGCTGAGACAAAACGGAAAAGTCCATGCCGGTCGCGTTCTGGATGGTGAGCGACTGAAGACCGGAAAAACGCGTCAGATCGGAAAGATCCTCCACACCCTCCGGCAGGACCACCTCTTCAATCGTCCACAGCTCGTCCGACATCAGCTTATCCGAGCTGCTTTTTCCGAGCAGTTCCCGGACATAGCCCTCGAGGGCGCTGTCGGAAAGATGCACCTCTTCCACAACGCTTCCGATGGTGTAGCCGCCGTAGACGGCGTCGCTGACAAGACCGTTTTCCGCGACTGTGACGACGACGGCCTTGCTCTCGCCGCTCGAGAGTGTAACAGGGCCGGTATAGGTATCGGTCTGGATAGAGGGATAATCCTGGTTGATGGCGAGGTAGGCCGTGCCGCCGGTGGCGGAGACAGAGACGTCAATATACTCGCTGTAGTACCCGCTTTCCGGGGAAAGCACGGGCGCGTTCGGACGCAGGGCGTCAATCTGCTCTTTCACGCTGGCGCTTGTAATGCGGTCGAGCATCTGCTCGGCATCGAGAATTTTGTCCTGCGCAATATAGGTTTTTGACAGCGCGACATAGAGCGCAACCGATTCCGGATTATTCGTAATCGCGCTGACGAGCGTATACTCCGCCTTCGTGTAGTTTCCGACGCGGACATAGGCGTCAGCCAGACGGATGGGAAGATTGGCATTCTGGGGCGCCAGCTTGCAGGCGGTTGTATACAGGGAAACGGCGCGGTTGTAGCGCCCGGCGTTATAGAAATGATCGCCCCAGTAGGCGAAGACGCTCATCGTCAGATCCGGTCGCTGCACCAGGAAGAACCAGCACGCCGCGCCGATCAGCGCCACGATCAGCAGCACAATCAAAACAACTTTGACGGTATATTTCATAGAATAGACTCCTGACAGACATTGTTACAGTTTGTCATATTATACGGCTTTCTAAAAAGCGTGTCAAGCGTTATGTCAATCTGCATATTCCCGGCGCGCGCGGCATACGATGCAGGGACAAAGGAGGCGGGCTATGAAAACAATCCTGACATGTACGCTGCTGGCCGCGCTGTCGTTCTGGGTGCTTCCCGGGCGCACGATGGCGCGGGAAACGCGGGAAGAAGATCTGGTGCTGCTGGTGGAGCAGGCGCCGTCTGGGATGGAACAGACGATGGCCGCTCCGGCGGAAGCGAAAGTATACACTCCGGCAGCAGAACAAGCGGAACATGAAACCAATATCCGGCTTTTGTGTGACGGAGAAGTACTGGAGCTGCCGCTGGAGACGTATATCACGGGCGTTCTGATCTGCGAAATGCCGGCGTCGTTTTCTCCGGAGGCAAAAAAGGCGCAGACCGTCGCGGCGAGGACCTTTGCTGTCAGAAGGCTGGAAAAGCCGAAGCATGAAAACGCGGATGTGTGCGCGGACGCGGCCTGCTGCCAGGCATGGACAAGCGGGCAGGATCTGCAGGCGCGCTTCGGCGCGGATTTTGACGCCGTCTGGCAAGCGGCCGCGCAGGCGGTGGAGGAAACAAGAGGCGAAATTCTGATCTATGACGAGGAGCCGATTGACGCGCTGTTTTTCTCCTGCTCCGGCGGCAGAACGGAGCCGGCGCTTGCCGTATGGGGAAGCGACGTGCCGTATCTGCAGGCGGTGGACAGCCCAGGCGAGCAGGACGCGCCGCGCTTTTCCTCCAGCGCAGATTTTACGCCGGAGGAGTTTGCGGCGCTGCTGCAAAAAGAAAATCCCGGCATCACGCTTGGCCCAGCGCCGGAAGCTTGGCTGGGGGAGACGACACGCAGCGCGGGCGGCGGTGTGGCGGAAATGCGCATCGGCGGCCAAAGTTTTACGGGCGTGCAGCTGCGAAGAATCTTTGGATTGAACTCAACAAACTTTACACTTTCGTATCAGGACGGGCAGTTCCATTTTGACGTGCTCGGCTTTGGCCACAGGGTTGGCCTGAGTCAGTACGGCGCAGAGAATATGGCGCAGCAGGGCTTTGACTACCGCGTGATTCTGCAGTATTACTACCGGGGCGCGTTGCTGGAGCAAATGCAATAAAAAAGCTGCTCCGGAAACCGGAGCAGCCTTAATCGATGATTTAGAACAGGTTCAGAACAAAGGTCAGAACCAGGAACGCAGCGCCAATCCACTTGGTTGCGCCGGCGAGCTTTGCATCAAGCGCCTTGGCCTTGTTCTTGCCCATGAAGCTGTTGTCGCCGCCGCCGATTGCGGAAGACAGGCCAGCGCTTTTGCCGGACTGAACGGTCACGATGACGACCATCGCAAGGGCGAGAATCACCTGAATAATTGTCAGAACAATGTGAAGAGCAGTCATAATTTCCTCCAAACGTAATTGCCGTCCTTCACCGGCAGGCGGCGCGCCGAAATGCGTTCACATTTTGCCCATCCTGCAGTGCAGAATGGCCTTTACATAGCAAGAGAAATCATAGCATAAATTGCGGCGCAATGCAAGAGCTTTTTCTCCGAAAACCACAAAATATGCGAAAAACTCAGGATTTTGTCACCCAGGTGTTGGTAGCCGCGCAGGTGAGGTAGGCGTTGATGAAGCCGTCGAGATCGCCGTCCATGACGGCGTTGATGTTCGAGGTTTCAAAGCCTGTGCGCGTATCTTTTACGAGCGTGTAGGGCATGAAGACGTAGTTGCGGATCTGGCTGCCCCATTCGATTTTCAGCTGTGTGCCCTTGATGTCGGAAATCTTGTCCAGATGCTCGCGCTCTTTGATCTCAATGAGCTTGGAGCGCAGCATGCGCATGCACGTCTCTTTGTTCTGAAACTGGTCGCGCTGCGTCTGGCAGGAGACGACGATGCCGGTTGGCTTGTGAATCAGGCGCACGGCAGAAGAGGTCTTGTTGATGTGCTGGCCGCCTGCGCCGGAGGAGCGGTAGACCTGCATTTCAATGTCCTCGGGCCGGATATCGACATCCTTCGTGTCGTCGGCGATTTCCGGAATGACTTCTACGGCGGCAAAGGACGTCTGACGGCGGGCGTTTGCGTCGAAGGGCGAGACACGGACCAAACGGTGCACACCGTTTTCGCTCTTGAGAAGGCCGTAGGCGTTCGTGCCTTCGACCAGAATGCTGGCGGACTTGATGCCGGCCTCGTCGCCGTCCAGATAGTCGAGAATTTTATAGCTCAGGCCGTGACCTTCCACCCAGTGGGTATACATCCGGTAGAGCATCTGCGCCCAGTCCTGGGCCTCGGTGCCGCCTGCGCCGGCCTGGAACGAGACGATGGCGTTGTTGCCGTCATACTCGCCGGACAGAAGCGTCTCCAGACGCTCGCGCTCCATTTCTTCTTCCAGTGCGGTATAGCCCTCGGTGAGCTCTTCAAGCATGGAGTCGTCGTTTTCTTCGATTGCCATCTCGCAGATGGTCATCAGATCTTCCCAGTGGCTGCACAATTTTTCGTACCGCTCGACCTTGGCCTCGATCTGCCGAGACTGCTTCATGACCTTCTGGGAAACCTCTGCGTTATCCCAGAAGCCGGGGGACTCGATCTGCGCGTGCAGACGCTCAATATCCTCCTTGCAGCGCTCAATGCCGAGCGAGGCGGAGAGCTCGTCCAGCTTCGGCTTCAGGCCGTTCAGCTTCACCTTATATTCATCAAATGCAATCATCATAATACGTCAATCCCACGCTTCCAAAATTTCGTCATAACGATGGTATTATACCCGAAAAAAAGGAACATGTAAAGAGGGAAAGC
This sequence comes from uncultured Oscillospiraceae bacterium, assembly GCA_934643765.1. Lineage (GTDB taxonomy): Bacteria > Bacillota > Clostridia > Oscillospirales > Oscillospiraceae > CAG-170. The sequence continues at coordinate 7,940 of CAKUCT010000016.1, read as the reverse complement.
GCCGCGATATGCGCGTCTTTCCCTCTGCTTTACAGTTCAGCGTTCACTGATGCGCCATTCGCAGTCAGCGAAAATCAGATCGTCCACATCGCCCTGCGGCGCGGGCTCAAAAACAAGCTTTACCATCTTCTTTCCCTCCAAGCGTAAAAGCATTACCTCTTATGGTATGCAGGGGGCGGGAAAGATATGCCAGATTTCAGTCGCAGAACACGTACTGCAGCATGCGCTGGCAGGCAGTCTGGACCAATGCGTGCGGAAGCGCCAGGTTCAGCCGGATGTGGCACGGGCCGTGGAAGGGACGGCCGTCCTGCCAGCCGACGCCGGCGTTCCAGCCGCGCTTCAAGATGGTCTCGATGGAGACGTTGTGCGCCTTGCAGTATCCGGTGCAGTCGACAAAGAGCATATAGGTGCCCTGCGCCTTTGCGGCGGTGACGCCGGGAAGGGAGGAAGCAAAGAAATCACAGACATAGTCTATGTTGGAAGAGAGCACCTCGCGCAGCTCGGTCAGCCACTGGCGGCCTTCTTTGGTATATGCGCCCGTGAGCGCGTGCATGGAAAGAACGTTCATCTCGTTGTAGTGTGACAGCGACGATTCCTTTTCCATCCGCTCGCGAAGATAGCGGTTATAGATGATATGGTAGCTTCCGACCAGGCCCGCAAGGTTGAAGGTCTTCGACGGGGCGTAGAGCGAAATCGTGCGCTGCTTTGCGTCCTCGCTGATCGACTGCGTGGGGATGTGCTGATAGCCCGGCATGGTCAGATCGGACCATATCTCGTCGCTGACGACCATCACGTCGTGCTTCCGGAACAGCTCCATCGCTTTTTCAAGCTCCCAGCGCTCCCAGACTCTGCCGCAGGGGTTGTGCGGCGAGCAGACGATGGTGGCGTGGATTTTGTGCCGGATGATCTTTTCTTCCATGTCGGCGTAGTCCATGCGCCAGATGCCGCCTTTGTCCTGCTTGAGGGCGCTGTGGATGATTCTGTAGCCGTTATTCTCCAGGCTGCTGGTGAAGCCGACATAGGTAGGCGAGAGAACCAGGACGTTTTCGCCGCGCGAGCAGAAGACGTTCAGCGCCGAAACAACGCCGCCCAGAACGCCGTTTTCATAGCCGATGTGCTCCGGGAGCAGTCCTTCCACGCCGTTTTGCGTCCGCTGCCAGTCGATGATGGCCTGATAGTAGGCATCTGTCGGGCGGAAATAGCCGAACAGGGGATGGGCAAGCCTAGCGGCGATGGTCTGCGGGATGGTGGGGACGGTTGCGAAGTTCATATCCGCAACCCACATCGGAAGAAGATCAAAGCCGTCCTTCGGCGCCTCGGGGGACATGCCGGGCATGGTGCCGACACCGTCTACAGCCAGAGCGTCTTTTCCGTGACGGTCATAGACCGTTGTAAAATCGTAGTGCATAGAGAACCTCTTTTTTAAAAGTCTGCCGGAAACCGGCGATTTCATGCCCATTATAATACGCGCGCTGCAGCCCTGCAAGCATTGTTTTGTCCGCGGCGCAGGCACGTGCGCGCAAAAAAGCGGCGCAGCCAAAATGGCCACGCCGCTTGGAAATTTATTTTGCGGTGTATGTTTCAGATCAGGCCCTGAATCAGAATGATCAGAATCAGAACCGGCAGAATCCACTGGAAATAAATCTTGAGCTTCGGGGAGAACTTCAGGCCGCTGCCTTCGTTTGCCTCGGCCAGATATTTATCAAAGCCCCAGCCCCACTTGGAAACACAGAACAGCAGATAGATGAGAGAGCCGATCGGCAGCAGCAGGTTCGAGACGATGAAGTCCTCGCTGTCGAGCACGTCACGCGCGCCGATGATGTGCACATTCGACCAGATGTTGTAGCCGAACACGCACGGCAGGCTCAGAATGAGCAGCAGGATGCAGCCGACGACGGACGCCTTTTTCCGGCTCCAGCCGAAGGTGTCCATGCAGATGGCAAGGATGTTCTCGAGAACGGCAATGACCGTGGAGAAGCTCGCGAAGATCATGAACAGGAAGAACAGCGCACCCCAGAGTCTTCCGCCTGCCATGTTGACAAAGACGTTCGGAAGCGTCTGGAAAATCAGCGACGGACCCTGATTCGGCTCAATGCCGAACGAGAAGCAGGTGGGGAAGATGATTGTGCCTGCCATCAGGGCGACGAAGGTATCAAGCGCGCAGATGCGGACTGCCTCGCCGGGAAGCGTGTGCTCTCTGGAGGTATAGCTGCCGAAGATCTCCATGGCCGCGATGCCGAGGCTCAGGGTAAAGAACGCCTGATTCATTGCGCCGGTGATAATGGTGCAGAGTCCGTTTTCCTGTACGCTCTTCAGGGACGGCAGCAGATAGAACTTCATGCCTTCGCCCGCACCCGGAAGCGTCAGGCTGTGGACCGCCAGAATCAGAATCAGCGCGAACAGCGCCAGCATCATGCCTTTGGAAATACGCTCCAGACCGTTCTGAAGTCCGAAGCTGCAAACGAGGAAGCCAGCAATCACGACGACCTCCGTCCAGAACGCCATTCTTCCGGGCTGGGAAAGCATGCTTCCAAACACGCCGCTGGCAGACGCGGTGTCCATTCCGGCATGGAACGTGCCGATGAGGAACTTTCCGAAGTAGCTGACCATCCAGCCCGTGACAGTGGTGTAATACATCATCAGCATTACGCAGCCGAGCAGGCAGAACCAGCCGTGGATATGCCACTTGGAGCCCTTGGGCTCGAGCGCCTTATAGGCCAGGACGGCGCTCTTTTTGCTGCCGCGGCCGACGGCCAGTTCCATGGTCAGAACCGGAACGCCCATCACAAGCAGGCAGATGAGATAAATCAGGACGAACAGACCGCCGCCATACAGACCGGCGACATACGGGAAGCGCCAGACATTGCCGATGCCGATGGCGCAGCCTGCGCTTACGAGCAGGAATCCCAGACGGGAACGGAAGGACTCACGTTGCATGATAAATTACCTGTCTTTCACAATTTGTTGCGCAAGTTGCGCTTTTTTATTTTAGCGTATCGCTTTGCGTTTTGCAAGTGTGATGTGTTAAGAAATTGGAAGTTTTGTGGAAAAGCGCCCGCCGCAGGACGGTATGTCCTGCGGCGGGCTATGGAAGGGGATTGGGATTACTTCAGAATTATTTGTAGAGATAGCTGTACTTGGAGCGGACGGTCAGGATGAGGTTCTCAAGCTCCTTCGGAAGCTCGTTCGGCTGCGAAAGATCGTATTCCTTGACCTCTGCCATGCGGACGAGAACCTTGTTTTCATCCAGGAACAGAACGCCTGCGTTCTTGCTGTCGTCCATGTCTTCCTTCGTCTGGAAGAGCGTGAACTTGTCGCGGCAGGGCTCGGATGCATACGGGCAGAACTGCGTGCAGTTGCCGCACTCGTTGCACATCTTGTCGATGTGCAGAATCTGATGGCGGCCATCGGAGAGCTTGATGACGACATTTGCGCGGTTCGGGCAGGAATCGGCGCAGTTTTCGCAGACGGTGTTGCAGTCAAGGCATCTTGCACCCTCACAGCAGGCGTCCTTTGCCATCTTCAAAATACCCTTCTTGGCGATGGCCTGCGACTTGGACGGATACGCGGTTTCGGGAATCTCGTATTCGTGCGCCTTGCCGATGACGGCCTCTGCAAACGCGGCTGCGTCGGCAATGCCTTCGACGACAGTAGCCGGGCCACGGTGTGCGTCGCCCGCGCACCAGACGTTTTCAACGTTGGTCTTGAAGGCCGGGCCCTTGCGCTCCATCTCAATGCCGTTGTCGGCCATGAGCTTTGCGTCAACCTTTTCGCCGACGGCGGAGATGACGAGGTCGCACGGAATTTCAAAGAACTCGCCGGTGCCAACCGGGGAGCGGCGGCCGGAAGCGTCGGGTTCGCCGAGCTTCATCTTCTCAAGCTTCAGCTTACCGTTCTCCTGCGCGACAGGTGCGGCCAGCTCAACCATCTGAACACCCTCGTCGATGGCGAGCTTCAGCTCATGCTCATCGGCGGGCATTTCCTTCTTGGTGCGGCGATAGACAATGGTAGAAGAGGCGGCGCCCATGCGCTTTGCGACGCGCGCGGCGTCCATTGCGGTGTTGCCCGCGCCGACGACGACAATGTGGCCTTCCAGGCACGGCTTGACCTGCGTCTTCATTTCCTTCATCCAGCCGATGACGCCCTTGACGTTGCCGGGGATGTCCAGCTTGCCAGCCTGCCATGCGCCGGTGGCAATCAGAATATGGGTGTAGCCGAGCTTTTTGAGTTCCTCAACAGACGGAGCCGGTGCGCCGCACTTGACTTCGACACCGTAGCGCTCCATGAGCGCAACGTCCTTGTCAATGGCTTCATCCGAAATACGGAACGCGGGGATCACGTAGCGCGGCACGCCGCCGAGCTTTTCTTCGCGCTCAAAGATCGTGGTTTCGACGCCGGCTCTTCCCAGGAAGTAGGCGGCTGCGATGCCCGTCGGGCCGCCGCCGATGATAGCGGCCTTCTTGCCCGCAACCTTCTCAGGAACCTTGATGCCGGCCATCAGCGCGCCGTAGCCCTTTGTGGCGGCGACGAGCTTGGTGTCGCGGATCTGAACGGACTCTTCATAGAAGTTCCGCGAGCACTTGTTCTGGCAGCGGTGGGCGCAGATGGTGCCGGTGATGAACGGAAGCGCGTTCTTTTCGGTGATGAGCTTCAGGGCCGGACCATACAGTCCCTTGCAGCAGAGCTCGATATATTCCGGAATGTCCTGATGGATCGGGCAGCCGCCCTTGCAGGGCGCGGTGAAGCAATCGATCCAGGGCACCTTTTCCTCGGATTTTCTGGACGCGACGGGCTTGATGGGCTTGAGATGGTGGAAGTCGGTATGGCTGGCGGTGGACATGTCGCTGATAGCGGCAGAGTCCGTGCCGGAAAATGCCTTGTAGGGGAGCTTTTCCACCTTTTCTACCATCTGGTACAGGCGGTTGTATCCGCCGGGCTTGAGGATTGTTGTGGCGACCGTGATGGGCCAGATACCGGCGCTAAACAGCTTGTCGCAGTTGAAATATTCTGCGCCGCCTGCAAAAGAGATACGCATTTTGCCGCCGAACTGCCGGCTGATGCGGCTGCACATTTCAATCGTCAGCGGGAACAGGCTCCGGCCGGACATGTACATTTCGGTGCCGGGCAGCTCGTTTCTCGTGGTGTCGACGGGGAAGGTGTTCGACAGCTTCAGGCCGAACTCCAGACCCTTGGAATCGGCCAGGGCCTGCAGACGCTCAAACATCGGGACGGCGTCAACCCACTGCAGGTCTTCGTTGAAGTGGTGCTCGTCGAAGACGATGTAGTCGTAGCCCATGGAGTCGAGAATCGTGCGGGCCGTCTTGTAGCCAAGAATCGTGGGGTTGCACTTGACGAACGTGTGAAGGCCCTTTTCCGTCAGCAGGTAGGACGCGATGCGCTCGATTTCCTGCGGAGGACATCCGTGGAGCGTGGAGACCGTGACGCTGCGGGAGACTCTGGGGGAGATGGCGGCGATGAAGTCCTTTTCTGCCGGGAACAGCTCGGTCAGAACCTCAAGACACTCTTTGAACTGCTTCGTCTCGGATGCGTCCATCATGTTATCAATGTAGGTGTTGACCTTTTCGCCCTTGATGCCATCTAAGTCATAGCCCACGGACATATTGAACACGAAGCCGTCCGGGTCGCCAAGACCGTAGACCTTGGACAGAACCTTCAGCGCGCACCAGGCTTTGATATACTCGTCGCGCGCCTGCGGGATTTCAAGCTCGGTCGACCATTCCTGGTTGTAGCCTTCGTCGGCTGCCAGGATACACGGACGCGGCACACACGCGGCAAGCTCCGCGCCGTCCATCTTCTGCACGGTCTTGACCTCAAAGAAGCGCGCGCCTGCCATATAGGCGGCGATGATGTTCTGCGCCAGCTGGCTGTTGGGGCCGGCGGCGGGGCCGAACGGGGTTTCAATGCGCTCGCCGAAAATGGGGAGCGTTTTGCCGGTGGCGTAGTAGGGGGTATGCACGCCGAAGATTTCACCCTCGCGCGCGTATTCAGTGACGACCCAGTTCATTAACGACTTGAACGGAATCGGATACATTTTTTCAGACATGAAATTTCCTCCTTCGCTGTTATCTGGTGGTGTCAATCAGAAGGGGCAGGGGGCCAAGCGCGCCCCTGCGCATAAAATGGGAATCAGTAGGTTCTGTGGTTCAGCTCGCCCCAGAGCTTCTTGGCGGCTTCCAGAATGTGTGCGTTTTCAGCTTCCTCGTCGATGCCGACAAGTTCGCGGTCCTTCATCAGAATCTTGCCGTTTGCAATCGTCGTGCGGCAGAGCTTGCCGGTCATGCCGAAGAGGATGTGGCCGTCGATGTTTTCATCGGAGAACGGGGTGAACGGTTTATAATCCATGACGATCATATCCGCCGCCGCGCCGGCTTTGAGAACGCCGAGCTCATCCGGGAAGTACTTTGCGCCGATCTTGGCGTTGTTCTTAAAGAGCATGTCGGTCACTTCGCACCACGCGACGTTGGGCAGGCACGCGTTGAGACGCTGGACGCAGAGCGCGGCCTTCAAAGACTCGATCATGTCATTGGTCCAGGCGTCGGTGCCGAGACCAAGTAAGATGCCTTCCTTGCTCAGCGGAAGCACCGGGCAGACGCCAACGGCGTTGGACATGTTGGATTCGGGGTTGTTGACGACCATGGTGCCGGTGTTCTTGATGAGTTCAATTTCCGCCGGATTTACATGGATGCAGTGGCCGAGGATGGTCTTTTCGCCCAGGATGCCGTGGTCGTGCAGGCGCTGGACCGGGCGGCGGCCGTAGTTCTGCAGGCTGTCATAGACGTCGTTCATGCCCTCGGAGACATGGATGTGATAGCCGGTGCGGCCGTTGTTGGCCTCGACCATGCGGTCGAAGGTCTTGTCGGAGATGGTGAACAGCGCGTGTCCGCCGAACATCGCGGCGAGCATCGGGTCCTTGTGCTCCTGACAGTAGGTGATCCAGTCGGCGTTTTCCTTCACAGCCTGGATGCTCTTTTCTTCGCCGTCGCGGTCGGAGACCTCGTAGCAGAGGCACGAGCGGATGCCAAACTTCTTGGCGCTCTCGCCGATCTGGAACAAAGAGCCGGGGATTTCGCAGAAGGAAGCGTGGTGGTCAAAAATCGTCGTGACGCCCTGCTTGATGCAGTCGATGTAAAGTGCGTCCGCGGAAGCTCTTGTGCCTTCCAGCGTCAGCTTGCGGTCCATGGCCCACCAGGTACCGTCGAGCACCTCATAGAAGTTGGTGGGGTTGTTGCCGACGATCGAAAGACCGCGGGCCAGGGCGGAATAGATATGGGTGTGGGCGTTGATGAACGCGGGCATGATGAGGTTTCCCTTAGCGTCGATGATTTCCGCCTGCGGATATTTGGCGCGCAGGGCCGCTTCATCGCCGACTTCCACGATCTTTGTGCCCTCAAAGGCGACACCGCCCTTTTCGTAGTAGCCCTTGCCTGCGGGATCGCGGGTGATCAGACGGCCGTTTGTGAGTAAATACATACTGATTCCTCCTTGTTTTGATGCGGTCACTCGGATTTTGGATATGAAAAAGTGCTTCAAGCGAAATGCCTGAAACACTCAACCAGCAAGCCGAGTGATAGTTGCAGCCCGTGTGCGAAACACTTCCTTACAGCTACCAATCTTAGATTGTATCTCAATTATAATTGCAGCATAAAAAATTTTCAAGCACCATGAAAAAATTTCTGCCCGCCAAATCCTACAAACTTCGAAAACTTTTTTTGAGCAACTTGCAATGAACGGGGCCAGAATTCGGCGAAGGGGAACGCAAAAAAGAAAAATGAAAATTTATGAAAAAAGTGCTTGCATTTTCATGGGGGCCGTGCTATTATAGTGGGGCGCTGATGAGAGCGCTGTATGCGCCGGTAGCTCAGTTGGATAGAGTGACTGGCTACGAACCAGTAGGTCGGGGGTTCGAGTCCCTTCCGGCG
>CAKUCT010000015.1 GCA_934643765.1 uncultured Oscillospiraceae bacterium | reverse complement strand
GAATAGAGGTTATAGGGACTGGCGCGGATGAACAGCTCAATGCCGCTCATGCCGGTGTTGAGGCCCTCAGCGGTCGAGGAGACGGCAGCAGCCCAGGAGGAGATCGGCGCGATCATGCACACGGGCGCAGCCGTTGCGTCAATCAGGTATGCGAGCTTCGGGCGGGAAATTTTGTGGCTGTCGGTGACAGGGTGCATGACAGAGCCCACGGTCAGGCAGTTGAAATAGTCGTCGATGAAAATCAGAACGCCGAGGACAAACGTCGCCAGCTGCGCGCCGACGCGCGTTTTGATATGCGTTTCTGCCCAGCGGCCGAAGGCTGCCGAGCCGCCCGCGGCGTTCACAAGCGCGACGATGATGCCGAGCAGAACCAGAAACAGGAAAATGCCGGCGTTGTCCGCAATCGCGGCGATGAGGCCGTCATTGATGATGGTGTCAAGCGCTGCCACGGGGGCAAAGTTCGTCGTGAACAGAGCGCCGACAACAATGCCGACAAACAGGGAACTGTAGGCTTCCTTGCTGACAAGGGCCAGGACGATGGCGATGACGGGCGGCAGCAGCGACCAGGCGGTTTCCGCCAGCGGCTTGCCGTTTGCGCACTCGATGGCCGCCGCAACGACAAGCACGAGCATCGCCGCGATGACGATGATGCGCACAAGCGCGTGGGATGTGTTCTTCTTCATGGGGTTTTCTTCTCCTTCACAATAAAAAATGCGTCATGGCAGCCATGACGCAAAACAAGAAAACCCTGTAAAGACGACATGACAGCGCTCCGCTTTCGCGACAGTCCACAGAATATTCTCCTGCGTCCCAGAAAGCAGCCTGCAGGCACAGATCATGCTTCCTTCGGCGTATCCCCCTTTTATGTCCGCATTGCCTGATGACGGGTGGACATGACTCATGGTATACGCAACCTCTATCATAACGATTTCCATTATACAAAAGAGAAGCTTTTTGTCAAGTCTTAACAGAAAAAATCGTATTTTTATGCAGACAAGCGCAAAGCGGCGGAAAAAAGCGCCTCGTGTCAGAAAGCGCGGCGCGCGCATAAGATGGGCAAAGGAGGATGACGCCTATGTTTGTCTATGATTTCTCATTTCACTCGCTGACCGCCGCGCAGAGCGGCCGGAGTGTTTTGCAATACGCAGGAATTTCGTCGCAGCTGGCGCGCGCACCGAAGTGTATTTCCGTGCAGGGCTGTGGGTATGTGCTGCAGGTTGCGCAGGAAGACGGCCCGGCCGCGGCGCAGATTCTGCAGGAGCAGAGCGTTGCGTTCCGGCGGATTTTCCGCCACTATGACACGGGACGGATGGAGGAGGCCGGGTATGATCTATTTTGATGCGGCGGCGACCACACTGCAGAAGCCGCCGTCTGTTGCGCGCGCCGTGCAGCACGCGATGGAGCACTACGCAAGCCCGGGCCGCGGCGGATACGACGCGGCCATGCAGGCAAGCAACGCAGTCTATGCCTGCCGGGAAGAGGCCGCGGCGCTGTTCGACGCGTCGCCGGAGCAGATCGTTTTTACGATGAACGCCACGCATGCGCTGAATCTTGCCATCAGGACGCTGGTCAGGGCGGGAGATGAGGTGGTCATTTCGGGCTTTGAGCACAACGCGGTCTGGCGGCCGCTGCACCACGTTGGAGCGAAAATCCGCGTGGCGGGGCGGCGGGTGTTTGACCCGGAGGATACGCTGCAGGGCTTTGAAGCGGCGATCGGGCCGCACACGCGCGCGGTGGTGTGCACGTATGTGTCGAACGTGTTCGGCTACATCCTGCCGCTTGAAAAAATTGCGGCGCTCTGCGCCGCGCGCGGCGTGCCGCTGATTGTGGACGCATCGCAGGCGGCGGGGGTGCTGCCGGTCTCACTTCAGAAGCTCGGCGCGGCGTTTCTTGCCATGCCGGGGCACAAGAGCCTCTATGGCCCGCAGGGAACCGGGATTCTGGTGTGCGGGCGGCAGGTTGCGCCGCTGCTGGCGCGCGGAACGGGGAGCCTTTCCCAGAGCGCGCGCATGCCGGACTTTCTGCCGGACGCGGGCGAGGCGGGGACACACAACGTGCCGGGCATCTGCGGGCTGTGCGAGGGCATTCGCTTTGTGCGCCGGACGGGGCTGGAGGCGATTTTTGCCCATGCGCAGATGCTCTGTCAGCTGCTCAGCGCCGAGCTGTCCGGGATTTCTGGCGTGCGGGTCTTTTCCGGCGCGCAGCAGGCGGGCGTGTGCGCGTTTTATCTGGAGACGGAGGATGTGGAAAAGACGGCAAAGCGCTTATCGCTTCGCGGCGCGGCGCTTCGCGCAGGGCTTCATTGCGCGCCTTTGGCGCATGAGTCGGCCGGGACGCTGCAGACGGGAACACTGCGCGCGAGCTTTTCCGTGTTCAACACCGCCGCGCAGGTGCGCCGCTTGGCGCAATGGGTAAAAACCTGAGAAGCAGCCGTTTTTTATGTGCCGCCCCTTGCGTTACGATGCAATTTGGAGTATAATCACAATAATTATAAGTATCGGCAGGAGTGGCACGTATGACCGCTATTCGCAGCTTTTTTCAGAATCTGCTTTACGGCATCCCGCAAATCGGGGTGAACGACATTATAGATATCCTCGTAGTTGCTTTCTTGATTTATACCGTTCTGGGCCTGATCCGCTCGACAAGCGCTTCGCGCGTGGCGCGCAGCATTATGCTGCTTTTGGTTGTGACCTGGCTGACGGAAATCTTCAAGCTCTATATGCTCAACTGGATTTTGAGCCGGATCCTGGAGGTCGGACTCATTGCGCTGGTGATTGTGTTTCAGCCGGAGCTCCGCCGGATTCTCGAGCGCTTCGGAAGCCGCTTTTTTGCCGGCTTTATCGGCGCCTCGGGGTCACTCAGCACCGAGCAGCAGGCCATCGCGGCAACCGTCGCGGCCTGCGAGGTGATGTCCAAAGGGAAGGTTGGCGCACTGATCGTTTTTGAGCGCGGCACACCGCTGGAGGACTATTTCAAAACAGGAACAATCGTTGACGCGAAGGTCACAGATCCCTTGCTGCGCAACCTGTTTTTCAAGAACTCTCCGCTGCACGACGGCGCGGTCATCATCCGCGGCGGCCGCGTCGCGGCGGCGGGCTGCGTGATGCCGCTGTCGGAAAACACGCATCTTCCCGGCGGCATCGGCACGCGCCACCGCGCTGGTATCGGCACAAGTGAGGTCACGGACGCGGTTGTCGTGATCGTCTCGGAGGAGACGGGAACGATTTCCGTCGCCATCGGCGGTATGCTCAAGCGCCACCTTGCGCCGCAGACGCTGGAAAAGCTTCTGACCAACGAGCTCATTTCCGTGCCGGAGAAGAAGCAGAAGACGCTCAAGGGCTGGCTGGACAGCCATTTCAAAAAGAGGCAGGAACACGATGAAGAGAAGTAAGCTCATTACAATCATTATATCGCTGCTGGCTTCTGTCTGTCTGTGGGTCTATGTTGTAACGGTCGTCAACCCGGACGGAGACGAGGTTATCTCCGGCATCCCGGTGGTGCTCTCTGGGCAGGAGGTGCTGCGCGAGGACCAGAAACTGGTCATCCGTGGGGACTATGACGATATGGTGACCGTGCATTTTTACGGCAAGAACGCGGACCTCAAAAAGCTCAAGCAGTTCAAAGATGAGATTACCGCCGTTGTGGACGTGTCCAAGGTCCGCAGCGCGAAGGAATACCAGCTCAGCTATCAGCTGACGCTTCCCAACGCCATGCAGGCGTCCGCCGTGCAGGATACGGATCGGATGCCGTCGGTGATTACCATCCAGGTCGAGCGCCTGCTCCGAAAACAGGTGGAGGTCCGGGGCGACTTTACGGGCGTTGAGGTGGCCGAAGGCTATCTTCTGGAATCGACAAGCTTTGATTATGACACGGTGACGGTGGAGGGCCCAGAGTCTGTTGTCTCGCAGATTGACTGCGCGCAGATTGTGATGAGCCGGACGAATGTCGACAAGTCCATCACCGAAAATGTGGATTATACGCTGGTGGACGCGGACGGAAACGCTGTGGATATGTCGGATCTGACGACCGATGTGGACAGCATCGGCGTGGAACTCGACGTGGTCAAGTATAAAGAGGTTCCGCTCTCGGTCAACTTCATTGACGGCGGCGGTGCGACAAGTGCGGACGCGAGCTACGAAATCAGCCCGCGCTCGGTGACATTGGCCGGCGACGCGACGGTGCTTGACAGCGTCAACACGATTGTCCTTGGCAATATTGACCTCGGCAGCACGGAAAACAATGAGGTTCTGACGCTCGACATCAAGATTCCGAACGATGCAAAGAATGTCTCCGGCGAGGAGACGGCGACCGTGACCATCAAGATCAAGAACAAGCAGACCAAGGTCATCGGGGCAACCAACATTGCCTTTATCAACAAGCCTGACGGCTTTAACGCCAAGAGCATCACACAGCTGGTGCAGACGACGGTCCGCGCCTCGGAGAGCGACATCAAGCAGATTGCGGCGAACAATCTGCGCGTGGTGGCGGATCTGTCCGAGTATTCGCAGGCCGGCACGTACCAGGTGCCCGTCACGATTTATATTGACGGCTACCCGGACGCGGGCGTGATCGGCGACGACTACAAGATTGTGGTCGTTCTGGAGGATGTAGAATAATGGGCTTTTGCGGAAAAATGCAAAAGCGCTTGAAAAATGACTGGAGATGTTACAGTGATCAAAAGCATGACCGGCTATGGAAGAGCCGTACAGACCTTTGCCGACCGGGAAATTACCGTGGAAATCCGTTCGGTCAACAACCGCTATCTCGACTGCAGCGTCAAGCTGCCGCGGGTGTTCGGCTTCGCGGAGGACAGCGTGAAGGCGAAGGTGAAAGAAGAAATTTCCCGCGGCAAGGTTGATGTGTTCATCAGCGTCAACATGACGGCGGGAAGCGACATGAAAATTTCCCTCAACCGCCCGGTGCTGGAGGGATATCTGGACGCGATGAAGACCATCGTGCGGGATTACGGCGTCAAGGACGATATTTCAGTCAGCAGCCTGACGCGCTTTTCGGATATCTTCGTGGTTGAAAAACAGGAGGAAGACGAACAGCAGGCGACGAACGATATTCTGTCGGTCGTCTCGCAGGCGCTGGACAAGTTCTCCGCCATGCGCACGCAGGAGGGCGCGGCGCTGGAGGCAGATCTCAGAAGCCGCGCAAAGACGGTTCTGGCGCTTGTGGAAAAAGTGGAGGCCAGAAGCCCGGTCACGCTCTCAGAATACAGAAACCGCCTGACGCAGAAAATGCAGGAGGTTCTGCAAAATACCAATATCGACGAGGGCCGCATCTTGCAGGAGGCCGCGATTTACGCCGACAAGATTGCCGTCGACGAAGAGACGGTCAGGCTCAGAAGCCACCTGGATCAGTTGGACACGATGCTGACAAACGGCGGCGCGATTGGCCGGAAGCTCGATTTCCTGCTGCAGGAATTCAACCGCGAGGCCAACACGATCGGCTCCAAGGGCAATGATCTTGAGCAGGCCCGGACGGTTGTGGAAATCAAGGCCGAGCTGGAAAAAATCCGCGAACAGACACAGAATATTGAGTGACGGAGGGCCGGCATGAGACTCATCAACATTGGCTTTGGCAGCGTGGTTGCTGCTGAGCGGATTCTGGCGGTGATTGCGCCGGACTCCGCGCCGGTCAAGCGCCTGGTGCAGGAGGCCAGAGAACGCGGCATGCTCATTGACGCGTCGTTCGGCCGCCGGACGAAGGCGGTTTTGCTGATGGATACCGATCATGTGATTCTGGCCGCAAGCTCGCCGGAGGTTCTGGCGGCGAGAATGGAGCAGCGTCCGGAACCGGAGGAGACAGAGGAATGAAAGGAAAACTGTTCGTTGTATCCGGGCCGTCGGGCGTCGGAAAAAACTCGCTGCTCAATCAGATTGTTGACACCTGCGATCAAGTGCAGTATTCTGTATCAGCAACCTCACGGCCCATCCGGCCCGGCGAGGTCGACGGAAAGAGCTACTATTTTGTCTCGCGCGAGCAGTTTGAAAGCCTGATCGCGGAAGACGCTCTGCTGGAATACGCGGAGTACGTCGGAAACTATTACGGAACGCCCCTGGAGCCCATCCGGCAAGCGATTGAAAACGGCATCGATATTGTGATGGACGTTGAGGTCGTGGGCGCGCTGAAGATCAAGCGGAAAATGCCGGAGGCCGTGCTGGTATTTGTTACGGCACCGTCTTTTGACGTGATTCGCAAGCGTCTGGTGCACCGCGGCGACGTGGCACCGAAGCTTATGGAAGAGCGGCTTGCGCGCGCCAGATGGGAGTGTACGCAGGCCGAGCATTACGATTATATTGTTGTCAACGACGAGCTTTCGCGCGCGTGTGAGGAGCTCAGGGCCATTATGCTGGCCGAAAAATGTAAAACGATGGAGCGCATCCATTTTATCAAGGAGGAACTATCATGCTCTACCCCGCAATGAGTGAATTACTCAAACATGTCGACAGCCGTTATCTTCTGGTCAACGTCGTGGCCCACCGGGCGCGGCAGCTGTCCATTGAGTCGGAACTGACGCACGAGCCGCTGACGGACAAGCCAGTCACGATTGCGATCAATGAGGTCGCGCGCGGCGAACTGACGGCGACGCTGAAAGAAAAGTATCGCAAATAAGGTTTGATTGCAAAGGCGCGGGCGAGGCCCTTTCTACGACAGAGGGCAGACCTACGCCTTCGCGCTTGTTTCAGGAAAGGCGGTGGAGACGATGATTGCGCAGGTTGCTGTCAGCTGTGCGGTGTATGCGATGGATCAGCCGTATTCCTACCGTCTGCCGCCGCAGGCGGAGATTCTGCCCGGAACGCGCGTGATGGTGCCGTTCGGGCGGGCCAACCGCCGCACGGAGGCAATCGTCCTGGCGCTTGCGCCGGGTGATGGCGAGGGGCTCAAGAGCATCGAGTCCGCGCTGGACGACGGCCCGGTGATGGACGAAGAGCAGCTGCGGCTGGCCGCGTTCATCCGCGAGCGGTATTTTTGCACCTATTATGACGCCGTGAAGGCGATCTTGCCGGCGGGGCTCTGGTTCCGCCAGGAGAAAATTTATAAGCTTGGCGAGCTTCCGCCCAACTGGCGGGAGATCTGCGCAAAGCAGGACGGCGCGGAGGCGATGGTGGAGCTGCTGGAAGCTTTCGGTGGAAGCGCGCCGGAATCGGCCATTTTTGCGCAGTGCCCGGAAAAGGAGCCTGCGCGGCAGACGCTTCGCTGGCTGATCGGGAAAAAGCTTCTCGGAACGGACACGGAGCTGTCGCAGAAGCCGGAGCCGCGCAAACAGAAATTTGCCGCCATTGCCGCGCCGGAGGAGGCTGCGGCCTACGCGGAAAAGAAAAAACGCACCGCGCCGGTGCAGGCGGCGGTGCTGGAACTGCTCGGCACAGCGGGCGAGTGCGCCTGCCGGGAGCTGACAGAGCTCACGGGCGCAAGCAGCGCAACGTTTACAAGGCTCAAGAAGCTGGGGCTTATCACCCTCTGGGAGCAGGAGGCTGCGCCGTCTCATCTGCAGCAGGCGGAGCCCGATGCACAGCCGCCCATCCTGACGGCGCAGCAGCAGGCGGTCTTTGACGGCCTTTGCCTGCAGATGCAAAAGCCGAATCCCGGCGCGGCGCTTTTATACGGCGTGACGGGCAGCGGCAAAACCTCCGTCTATATCAGCCTCATCTATCGCGCGCTTGCCGAAGGCAAAGACGCGGTGCTGCTGGTGCCGGAAATTTCGCTGACGCCGCAGCTGCTGGGTAAGCTGGCTGCGCATTTCGGCGAGCAGGTTGCGGTTCTGCACTCCAGCCTGCGTGTGTCGGAGCGCTACGCGCAGTGGCGCAGAATCCGGGACGGAAAAGCGCGAGTTGTCGTTGGAACGAGATCTGCAGTCTTTGCGCCCGTGAAGCATCCGGGGCTTTTCATCCTGGATGAAGAGCAGGAACACACCTATAAATCAGAAAATTCTCCCCGCTATCACGCCCGGGATATCGCGCGCTACCGCGCGGCAAAGGCCGGGGCGCTGGTGCTGCTCGGGTCGGCCACACCGTCGGTTGAGAGTATGTACCGAGCGAAACAGGGGGATTATGCACTATATACGCTCAGCGAGCGATATAACCAAAAGGCGCTGCCGGAGGCGCAGCTTGTCGATCTCAAGCAGGAGATCCGGCAGGGAAACACGCTGAACATCAGCAGGGCTTTAGAAGAGGCGCTGCGGGACAATATCATTGCCGGCCGGCAGTCGATTCTCTTTTTGAACCGCCGCGGAAACAGCCGGTATCTGGTCTGTGTGGAGTGCGGCGATGTGCCGACGTGCCCAAGGTGCAGTGTGCATCTGACGTATCACTCCGCGACGCAGCGGCTGGTATGCCATTACTGCGGCTACAGTGAGCCCGTGCGCGCGCGCTGCGCGAAGTGCGGCGGGGCGCTCAAGCCGGTCGGCTGCGGCACGCAGAAGATTGAGCAGGAGCTTCAGTACCTGTTCCCGGACACGCAGATTCTGCGTATGGACGCGGACACAATCTCCGCGCAGAATGGGCACGAGCAGATGCTCTCGCGCTTCGCGCAGGAGAAAATCCCGATTCTGCTCGGCACGCAGATGGTCAGCAAGGGTCTGGATTTTGAAAATGTGACGCTGGTCGGTGTTCTGGATGCGGATATGAGCTTATACGTGAGCAACTACCGCGCGGCGGAGACGACGTTCAGCCTCATCACGCAGGTGGTCGGCCGCTCGGGCCGCGGCGAGCAGGAGGGCCGGGCCCTGATTCAGACGATGACGCCGGAGCACCCTGTGATCCGCCTTGCCGCGAAGCAGGACTATGACGCATTTTATGAGATGGAAATTGCCATCCGGCAGATGCACGGTTGTCCGCCGTTTCTCGACCTGTTTTTCGTGACGTTTACGGGGCTCTATGAAGACCGCGTCATGCAGGCGGCGGGACGGTTCCGGCAGATGCTGCGCGCGCAGCTGCAGAGCGCGCCGTTTGCGGGGCAGACATATCAGCTGCTTGGCCCCGCGCCCTGCACGGTGGCGAAGGTGAACTACACCTACCGCTACCGGCTGACGCTTGCCATGCAGAACACCAAGCCTCTGCGGCAGATGCTTTCCGCGCTTTTGTGCGCGTTTGCAAAGGACAAACAAAACCGCGGCGTAAACGCTTACGCCGACGTGAATTCATATGACTGAGAGGATATGCAACAATGGCGCTTCGTAAGATTGTAACAGTGGGCGACCCGGTTCTGACAAAGGTGTGCCGCCCGGTAACAAAGTTTGACGACCGTTTGGCGCAGCTGCTGGACGATATGATTGAAACGCTCCATGACGCCAACGGCGCCGGCCTTGCCGCACCGCAGATCGGCGTTCTGCGCCGCGCGGTCATCATCAACACCGAGGGCGAGGACTGGGAGCTGGTGAACCCGGAGATTGTGGAGGTCAGCGAGGAGCAGCAGACCGGCATTGAGGGCTGCCTGAGCCTGCCCGGCGAGTGGGGCATCGTGACCCGGCCGGAATACGCAAAGGTCCGCGCGCAGGACCGTCACGGCGACTGGTATGAGTACGAGGGCGAGGACTTGACGGCCCGGTGTTTCCTGCATGAAATTGACCATCTGGACGGGCATATGTACACCGAGATTGCCGAGAAGATGCTCACGCCGGAGGAGCTCGAGCAGCTGCTCAAGGAGCAGGAGGATGCAGAAGACGAGGAGACGGAAGCATGAGAATTGTCTATATGGGCACGCCGGAGATTGCGAAGGTGTGTCTGGAGAAGCTTTATACCGATGGTTTTGACATTGCTGCGGTTTATACCAAGCCGGATACGCCCAAGAACCGCGGCATGAAGATGATTCCGTCTGAGGTGAAAGCCTATGCACAGTCTGTGGGTCTTCCGGTCTGCCAGCCGGAGACATTCAAGGACGACGCGGCGGTTGAGCAGCTGCGCGCGCTTGCGCCGGATCTGATCATCGTCGTAGCCTACGGCAAGATTCTGCCGCAGCGGGTGCTGGATATTCCGAAGTTCGGCTGCATCAACATGCACGCGAGTATTCTGCCGGAGCTGCGCGGCGCGGGCCCGGTGCAGTGGTCGATTCTCAATCATTGCGACGAGACCGGCGTGACGGCCATGTATCTGACGGCCGGCATGGACGAGGGTGATATCATTGAAATCCGCAAAACGCCCATCGAACCGATGGAGACGACAAGCGAGCTGATGGCGCGCCTGGCGGATATTGCGGCTTCGCTTGCCTGCGACACGGCAAGGGCCATCGAGGCCGGAACTGCGCAAAGAACGCCGCAGGACAATGAGAAGGCGACCTACGCCCCGATGCTGAGCAAAAGCATGTCGCCCATCGACTGGAGCGAAAGCGCCCGCAATGTCATTGACCACGTGCGGGGGCTGATTCCCTGGCCGGTCGCGACGGCGGAGCTGGACGGAAAGACGTTCAAGATCTTCCGCGTGGAGAAAACCGGAAAGCAGACGGACAAGGCGCCGGGAACGCTTCTGGCGCTGACGAAAAAGGGACTGGAGATTGCCTGCGGCGGCGGGGAGGTTCTGCAGATCACAGAGCTTCAGGCCGAGGGTGGCAAGCGGATGGCGGCCAGCGCCTATTTTAACGGCCATCCGATCAAACTTTAATTTCAGGACGCTATCCTGGCGTCCGGAACAGGACGCGTATGGATGCAAGAACAACGGCGCTGACCGCGCTCATCGCCTGCCGCAGGCAGGGCGCCTGGTCAGACGGCATTTTAAAAGAATATACCGCGCGGGACCGGCTCGAGCGGCGCGACGCGGCGCTGTGCGCGCAGCTGGTCTACGGCGTGATGCAGAACCGGATGCTGCTGGATTTTTATCTTGCACAGGTGGTGGCGATGCCGCTTGAAAAGCTGCAGCCGGCGATGCTGGATGTGCTGCGGCTGGCGGCGTATCAGATTCTGCTGCTGGATAAGATTCCGGATTCGGCAGCGGTGAACGCGGCGGTCGAGCAGACAAAGCGTTATGTAAACATAAAGGCCGCCGGCATGGCAAACGGCGCCCTGCGCGCGCTGGCGCGGAGGAAGGATGAACTCCAGATGCCGCAGGATCTTGCCACGCGCTGCAGCTACCCCCAGGCGCTGGTGGAGCTTTTGGCGGACAGCCTCGGAGAAGATCAAATTGAGGCATTCTTGAAGGCCGGCAATGAGCCGGTCCCGACCTGTCTGCAGGTCAATCCGCTGCTTGCAGACGCGCAGGAGGTGGAAGACGCCTTTCTGGCGCAGGGCATTTCCTTTGAAAAGCACCCGTGGCTGGGCGGCTGCTATCTTGTGCGCGGAACAGGGGAGCTTTCAAAGCTTGACCTGTTTGAGGCGGGAAAGGTCTACGTGCAGGACCCGTCAGCCAAGCTTGCCGCGCAGGCAGCGGGCGTGAGAGCTGGGATGCGCGTGCTGGATACCTGCGCGGCGCCGGGCGGCAAGAGCTTTGCCGCGGCCATGGCGATGGATAACACGGGAAGCATTACGTCCTGCGATATCCATGCGCATAAATTGCAGCTGATTGAAAAAGGCGCGCAGCGCCTTGGCATCTCGATCATTGGGGCGCGGCAGGCCGACGCTTCGAAGTTTTACGAAGAATTTGAAAACGGCTTTGACGTTGTGATTGCCGATGTACCGTGCTCAGGGCTCGGGGTCATCCGCAAAAAGCCGGATATCCGATATAAAGAGCTTGCCCCGCTGGAGCATCTTCCCGCGGTGCAGGCGGCGATTTTAGAAAATGTGAGCCGGTATGTAAAGCCCGGCGGCGCGCTGGTCTACAGCACATGCACCGTTTTGAAGCGGGAAAATGAAGACGTGGTGCAGGCGTTTTTGACGCTGCATCCGGAGTTTTCCTGCGAGCCGTTCCGGACGCCGGAGCGGTTCCAAACGGAAAATAACGGCATGCTGACGCTTTTGCCGCAGCGCGACGCAGCAGATGGCTTTTTTATCTGCAAACTGAGGAAGAACGTATGAAAGAAGATCTCAAATCCATGACGCTTGCCCAGATGGAGGCGGCGTTCGCCGGTATGGGCGAGCCAAAATTCCGGGCCAAGCAGGTCTTTGTCTGGCTGCACCGCGGCGCGACGAGCTTCGATGAGATGAGCAATCTCTCAAAGCCGCTGCGCGCGAAGCTGGCGGAGCGCTATGAGATCACCGCGCCGAAGGTTGCGCGCAAGCAGGTGTCGCGGAAGGATGGGACGATCAAATATCTCTGGCAGCTGGCAGACGGAAACTGCGTGGAGTCTGTCGTTATGCAGTACCACCACGGGAACACGGTCTGCATCTCCTCAGAGGTCGGCTGCCCGATGGGCTGCAAATTCTGTGCGTCCACGCTCGGCGGCCTTGTGCGAAGATTAAAGCCCTCGGAGCTTCTGGACCAGGTGCTTTTCAGCCAGATCGATTCCGGCCTTCCGATTTCCAACATCGTTCTGATGGGCATCGGAGAGCCGCTTGACAATTTTGACGCGGTGATGCAGTTTCTGGAGCTGGTCAACAGCCCGGACGGCATGAACATCGGCATGCGGCACATCAGCCTGTCCACCTGCGGTCTGGTCGATAAAATCCGGCTTCTGGCAGAGCGGAAGCTGCAGCTGACACTTTCGGTGTCGCTGCATTCGCCGGACAATGCGTCGAGAAATAAAATTATGCCGGTCAACAAGCGCTGGAATGTGGAAGAGCTGCTGGCGGCCTGCAAGGACTACTATGAGATGACCGGCCGGCGGGTGTCTTTTGAATACACGATGATCTCCGGCGTCAGCGACAGCCCGGAGCAGGCGGAGCTGCTGGCCAGAAAGCTCTCAGGCATGGGTGCGCACGTCAATATGATTCCGCTCAACGACGTTGCGGAGACGGGCCTTCACACGAGCTCGCGCGAGGCCATAGCAAAGTTTCAGAGCATTTTGCAGCAGCACGGCATTACCGCGACGGTCCGCCGGACGCTTGGCAGCGATATCGACGCGTCGTGCGGCCAGTTGAGAAGAAAATTTGAAGCCGCTCCGGAACAAAGCGGCGCACACGCATAAAAATGTTTGAAGGAGGAAGAGCCATGCAGCTTTGGGGACTGACCGATCCCGGCAATCTGCGCGAACAAAATCAGGATTCCTATGCCATTGTCTCTTTTTCCAGAGACCGCGCGCTGATGATTGTCTGCGACGGCATGGGCGGGGCAAAGTCCGGAAACGTGGCAAGCAAGCTTGCCGTGGACGTATTTACCGACGAGGTGCGCCGCGGCCAGAAGGCCGGGATGACGACAGAGCGCGCGGCGGAAATACTGCGCGGCGCGCTGGAGCTTGCCAATAACGCAGTTTATGAGCAGGCGCAGCTCAGCGATGATTTTACCGGCATGGGAACAACGCTCGTCGCGGCGCTGGTGCTGCATGATACGGCGGTGATTATCAACGTCGGAGACAGCCGGGCCTATCAGTTTTCGGCCGATGGCGTGCATCTGCTGACAACCGATCACTCAATGGTGGAGTTTATGGTCAAGCGGGGCGAACTGACGCAGGAGCAGGCCAAGAACCACCCTGGGAAAAATGTGATTACCCGCGCCGTAGGCACCGAGCCCGCGGTGGAAGGGGACGTGTATATTCAAAAGCTTCGGCGCGACGACTGCCTGCTTCTTTGCTCCGACGGCCTGTCCAACGTGATGGCCGATCAGGAGATGCTGTTTGAGGTGGCGCACGGCGTGCGCAAGAGCGACTGCTGCCAAAGGCTTTTGCATATCGCAAAAAACCGCGGCGCACCGGACAATGTGACGGTGACGATGGCGCTGATCTGACGCGCGTGCAGCGCAGATGAGCGCGGGCCGGCAAACGGGTTCCGGCGATACTATGCGGAAGGAGCAATCTTATGGATCAATACATAGGAACGCTGTTGGATAATCGATACGAAATTCTCGAGGTCATCGGAACGGGCGGCATGGCCGTGGTCTACAAGGCCCGGTGCAACCGTCTCAACCGCCTCGTTGCCATTAAGGTGCTGAAGCAGGAGCTGTCGCAGGATGAGGAGTTCCGCAGACGCTTCCATGCCGAGTCGCAGGCGGTTGCAATGCTGTCGCATCCGAATATCGTCAGCGTCTACGATGTGTCGCATTCAAACAATCTGGACTATATTGTCATGGAGCTCATTGAGGGCATCACGCTCAAGCAGTATCTGGAGCAGAAGGGGAAGCTAAACTGGAGAGAAGCGCTTCATTTTTCTACCCAGATCGCCAAAGCGCTTGAGCACGCGCACTCGCGCGGCATCATTCACCGCGACATCAAGCCACACAATATCATGATTCTCAAAGACGGCAGCGTGAAGGTTGCGGACTTCGGCATTGCGCGCATTTCCTCCGCGCAGAATACGCTTACGCGCGAGGCGCTGGGCTCGGTGCACTATATTTCTCCCGAGCAGGCCAAGGGCGGACATGTCGACTACCGCTCCGACCTCTATTCTCTCGGCGTTGTCATGTATGAGATGCTGACGGGCCGGCCGCCGTTTGACGGCGACACGCCGGTTGCGGTTGCGATTCAGCATATCAACGCCAAGCCAGTGATGCCGCGCGAGCTGAACCCGGAAATTCCGGAGGGGCTGGAGCAGATCACCATGCACGCCATGGCGGCGGATATTTCCAAACGTTACCCTTCGGCGTCGAGAATGCTGGCAGATCTGGAGATTTTCCGGAAAAATCCGAATGTTGTGTTTGATTTTACAGACGATCAGGACGCATTTGATGTCGAGCGTCTGATCAACGACCCGGAATATCTGCCGACGTCGCTTCCGCGCCGCGAGCGCAAGCAGCCAACGCGCGTGTCTATTCCGCAGCGCAGACAGCAGCCGGCGCAGCAGCAGGAGAGCACCTCCGGCAAGCGCGGGAGCAATATTGCCCTGACGGCCGGCATTGTGTGCATTGTGCTGGCAATTCTGGGCATCGGATATTTCCTGTATTCCTATTTCTTCTCGGACCTATTCACAAGGACTGAGGAGGTTGAGGTTCCGCAGCTGGTTGGAAAATATTTTGAGAATTTTGACCAGACGCAGTATCCGGAGCTGAAATTTGAGGTGACGGACCACCGGGCGAGCGACGCATATGAGAGCGGCTACGTCATCGAGCAGAGCACGGACGCAGGCACGATGGTCAAGGCGGGCTCCACGATTGAGCTGACGCTTTCGACCGGCATTGAGAGCAACACCATGCCGAACCTTGTCAATCTGCCGCTGGAAAACGCGCAGAGTTATCTCACGTCGCTGCCAATTACGCTGGACATTTCCGTCGAGTATCAGCAGAGCGATGTCTATACCGACGGCTATGTCATCCGGACAGTTCCGGAGCGTGATGAGCCGCTCACGGACGGCCAGAGCGTCACGCTGGTGGTCAGCACCGGCATTCCCATTGAGCTTGTCAAGGTGCCGTCGCTGATCGGAAGCGACGTGGACGAAGCCCTGGACGCGATTGAGGCCGAGGGGCTCAGCAAGGGCATGGTCAAATACGTGGACAGCGATCTGCCGGAGGGCACGGTCACGTTCCAGTCGATCGATGCGGGCGAAGAGGTGAAGGCCGGGACGGTCATCAACCTCCAGGCTTCCAAGGGACCCGAGGAGGCGCAGGAGCCTTTGATCCGCACACTGTCGCAGGATGCGAGCGTAGAGGTCGGAGACAGTCTGACGCTGCAGGTCAAGGCTGAGGTTTCAGACGACGGCGAGCTGACCTACGCATGGTATGTTTCGGAGTCCGGAAATGTGGCCGACGCGGAGCTTGTCTCCAGAAGCGGCAAGGACAACACCACCTGCAAGATCGACACAAGCAAGGAAGGCACCTGGTACTATTTCTGCAAGATCGTCAACACGCTGGGCGAGAGCCACACCTCTGTCAACACGCAGATGATCCGCGTCGAGGTCACGCAGAAGCAGGAGCCTGTGATTACCGAGATTGCCGTCCGGATGCCGAGCATGAGCGGGATTTATGAGGTATCCGTCAAAGTGGGCGGCGAACTGCAGTCGGGGCCCTATACTGTGGATATGACCCAGGAGCCGAGCCGCTCCATCCGCATTCAGGTCGCGGGCAACGGCGTGCAGAGTGTGGATGTATATCTGGACGGCGTTTTGTACGATACACAGGAAATTGATTTTGATTCGTTGGCGGGATAATGGAGAAAAACAGGATTATCAAGGCCCTGAGCGGGTTCTATTATGTGCAGACGGCAGACGGCGTGGTGGAGTGCCGCGCGCGCGGCAAGTTCCGGAAGGAAGGCATCTCGCCGCTGGTCGGCGATTTTGTGACGATTTCGCGCAGCGGCAAGAGCGGCACGGTCGATGAGATTCTGCCGCGGAAGAACAGTTTCATCCGCCCGGCGGTTGCCAATGTGGATTTGCTGGTGATTCTGGCGTCCTGCGCCATTCCGCAGACAGAGCCATTTCTCATGGACCGCGTGCTGGCCATCGCGGGCCAGCAGGGCGTGGAACCGCTGATCTGTGTGAACAAGAACGATCTGGAGCCGGGAGAGCGCCTGGCCGGGATATACCGGCGGGCGGGATTCCGCGTGATTGTGACCAGTGCTGAAACCGGAGAAGGCATCAGCGGGCTGCGGCAGGCGATTTCCGGCAGGCTCTCGGCCTTCACGGGAAACTCCGGTGTCGGCAAGTCGAGCATTTTAAACAGCCTCTGCCCCGAGCTGCAGCTGGCTGTCGGCGAGGTATCGGAAAAGCTTGGCCGCGGGCGGCACACGACGCGGCACATTGAACTCTACGCGCTGGGAAACGATACCTTTGTGGCTGATACGCCGGGCTTTTCGTCGTTTGACACCGAGCGGATGGATCTGGTGCTCAAAGAGCAGCTACAGTATGCGTTTGCGGATTTCGCGCCGTTTCTTGGAAAGTGCCAGTTCCCGGACTGCGCGCATCTCAAGGAGCCGGGCTGCGCCGTGCGCGCGGCGCTGGAAGAAGGAAAGCTGGAGCCGACGCGCTATGAGAGCTATAAGCGGCTTTATGAGCTGGCAAAGGAGATCAAACCCTGGGAGCTGAAAGAGAGGTAAACAAAATGTATTTACAGGCGATTGTCTGGACAGTTCTGGCGTGGCTTGCCGGGCTGATACTGGACGCCAATATTGGCTTGCAGCCGGCGGGATTTACCTGTCTGCGCGTTTTGTTTCCGATTCTTGCAATGGGACTTTGCATCCTGCGGGCAATCAAGAGGGATAAAAAAGACGCCTGAAGCGTCAACTGAGGTAAACAAAAAGCGTGTCTGCACAGCTTGTGCAGACACGCTCAGCGCGTCAAAAACCTTTGTATAATTTCGCCCCGCAGGGCGAAATAAAGTGTAAATCATAAAACGCCGCGACCTGTGCGTGGCGTTTTATACGACTCGCCTCGCAAGTGTGGAATTCGGGCACCTACAGTGCCCGAATTATGCGCGTAGTCGAGGCGCAATCCCTTCTGCCAAAAAAGCAATCGCTTTTTTGGCAGTTTTAGCGTGTCTGCACAAACTGTGCAGACACGCTCTTTTTTACTGCATATCAAGATATCGTTTGACTTCCTGTTCGGCTTCAAAAACGAGTTTTTCCTCGTCCGCGCCAAGGAGTTTGCCATCCTGGACGGTGAGCTTGCCGTTTACAACCGTCAGATCAACCGGGCCCTTGAGCCCGACTGTGCACAGAACCGAGCCCGGGTCGTAGCAGGCGCCGACCAGCTCCAGCCGGGACTTTTTGACCAGGAAGAAGTCGGCGCATTTGCCGGTCTCGATGCTTCCGATCTCCTGATCGCGGCCAAGAAGACGGGCGCTTCCCATCGTTGC
>CAKUCT010000014.1 GCA_934643765.1 uncultured Oscillospiraceae bacterium | reverse complement strand
TGCAGGCAGCGATTACCCAGCCGAGGTCGTGCGGTCAAAGCTGCTGAAGCTGAACAGCGAGCATATCCGTTTCGTCATGGACTGCCTGAAGCAAAACACAACGCGGATTCGGAATATCCGGCAATATCTGCTGGCTGCGCTGTTCAACGCGCCAAGCACAATGAACAGCTATTACACGGCGTTGGTGGCGCACGATCTGGCAGGCGCAGCATAATCGCACCCAGCATGAACACCGCCGCAAGCGTAGACGCCAGCAGCAGGA
Organism: uncultured Oscillospiraceae bacterium; assembly: GCA_934643765.1. Classification (GTDB taxonomy): domain Bacteria; phylum Bacillota; class Clostridia; order Oscillospirales; family Oscillospiraceae; genus CAG-170. The sequence goes on along the minus strand of CAKUCT010000014.1, from coordinate 17,521 downwards.
AATACACGCCGTAGAAGAACAGTTGAAGAAAAATTGCCACGATTGGCACGCAGACATAGACGCAGAAGCTGATGCGCTCCGCGCGGCTCAGAACCGTCCGGTAGCGGATAATCAGCACAATGTCCAGCACCAGAGAAGCAATGGCAATCACCTGCGATAGCCAGAACAGCGGTCCGCAGTGGTAAATGCCATCTGCACCAACGGTATAGAAAATGCCGGTAAACTGCGAAATGACCAGAAGCGTGACCGCCACAGCAAACAGAGTCCACGCGGAAATGCGCCAGATTTTTGTTGCGGCCTGTTTTCCATGGTCGATGAGATAGAGCAGATACAGCGTCAGAACCAGCGTCAGCGCGTCGCCCCAGAAATACTCGGTAAAGTTAGAGAAGCGGAGCAAAAACGCGCCGAATGCGTCTGTCCGCCCGCGCAGAAGGAGCCCGCCCATATTCGACAGCAGGTCGAGAAACAGCAGCGAAAAGATGGCGAGGAAGTAATGCTTCATGCGGCGGTCGATGTGCGCCGCAATCAGCAAAATCGCAGCCGCCAGCAGGCAGAATAAAAGCCCCCAGCTTTGCATTGCGAGATTGATATATTTCAGTGTATCGGTCATTTCAGACGCCTCCAATCGTGTATGATAATAAGCAGGCGCTACAAAAGCGCAACAAGATTCACATAAATTGTAAAAACTCAACATAGATTCATAAAAAATATACGCTGCATCGAATCCATGCAGCGTATATCCGTTATTTTACCGTTTTCTGTTCAATATAGCCGGTCACAAATTCTGCCCATGAGTATTGTGCCATAAACTCGCCCTGATACCGATTGACAGCAGATACCTCACCGCGCAGGAAGCGGTAGTAGTCGCAGTCAAGCAGCTGCGTGTCGATTGCAACCTCGTTATAATTCTTTTTCAGGACTGCTTCTGCACCAACCGCTCTGAGCGATTTTGTCAGACTGGAAAGAATCGTCCGCATATAGGTCGATTGCTTGATGTCGTAAGGCGTGTCCTCAAAAAGGATTCCGGCAAGCGAACGGATATTGCAGGAGCCTCCGCGCTTGGATACAAGATAAGCAAAGAGTTCCTTTGCCTTGGCCCGTTCAAAGTGGACAAGCTCGCCATGCGCAGTAAATACATCGAAATTTCCAAAGCATTGTACCCGCAGCACAGCCTGCGGCTGCTCAAGTGTAATCGGATGGCGCAGCTCGGCAAGCTCCAATAGGAGTTTTTCTTCCGTGACAGGCTTCATCAGATAACCGCTGGCGTGCATCCGCATGGCATAGCCGGCATATTCATCGTAACCGGTGACAAAGATAATATTGATATTCGGCTGCATATTTTTCAGCCGCCGCGCAAGCTCCAAGCCGGTCATGGAGCGCATCTGAATATCAAGAAACGCAATCTCACAGGTTGTTTCCTGCGCAAAGCGCAGCGCTTCGGAGGGCTTTGTAAATGCGCAGATCGTTGCGTCCGGGAGCACCTTTTGAATCGTATCAGTCAAAAGCTGCAATGCAAGGCGCTCATCGTCCACAACAAGAAGATTCATAGGGTATCCCTCCGTTCCGAGATTTTCTTTGACAGGAGAGAATCATGCCGTGGGTACCCACGGCATGAAGCAAGGCCTTGCTTCATGATTTTTCCCTGTATTCGGAATTATAGCATCTTGGCGGCGCGGTATCAATAGATGCAGAAAAGCGCGCCGCCAACGATGGGCAATGCGTCTTTGATGCATGTATGCAGTTACTTACGCAAACTTCGCTTCGGTTCTGCGGGCACAGACAAGGGGAGATACAACTCAGTTATCACGCACATGGTTTCATCTCCAATCATCTTGCGCATAGAAAAACCAGCCTCTTATCAAAAGAGACTGGTTTTTATGCGTAATATAGTTAGTACAAGAGCTGAGGATAGTCTGTCTTGCCGTTCACGATGCGGTAGATATAGACCGTCTTTTCGCTGTCAATGACCTTGTAGACACATACATAGTCACGGCAAACGACCTTACGGAACTCCCGTTCCGCCAGCACCATATCCGGGTGCAGCGCGCCGGAATATGGGAATGTCCGTAACAGGTCTACGGTATGCAGAATCTCGCCAATGAATTTTTCAGCGGAATCCGCACCGGCCAAGCCGAGATAAAGCTGCGCAATACTTTCCAAATCGCGCATGGCAGCGCGCAGATATTTAATCTGATACTCTTGCTGCATCAAAGATCTCCTTCATTCTGCCGCGTACCTGTTCCGGAGAATATGTCGGCGCACCACTCAGACGATCCAGTTCTGCTTCCAGGACGCTTGCCCGGTGTGCCAGCATCTTTTCGCGCTGTTCATACGCTTCGATACTTTGGATCACAATGTCGGCTTCGCCTTTGTTTGTAATATAGATCGGCTCGCCGGATACCTTTGCCAGCTGTGAAATCTGAAGATATTCGTTGCGCAATGCCGTGGATGCTCTGATTTGCATACAACCACCTCCTGTGTTTTCTATCCATAGTATATCAGGAATATGATATGTTTGCAAGCAGAATCTCATCCCTTCCGTTTTCAAATTGCGTCTCACCGTGAGACGTATTAGACCCCGCCGATGGCCGTCAAAATTTCCTTTGCAAACGCAATCAGAAGACTGCCGAATGCATGGCATTTTTGACGCGCACCCTGGGCAGGCGGCCCGGGACGAAAATGTGACGCACACGCAAAATCGGACAGATGGCATGTTTTTTTGAGGGCGGGTTTGCTATACTATATTCAAAATATCGGAGAAACAGCCGCTTGAAAGGAGAAACTGCCATGAAGCTGATTCGAAATGCCCGCGCGATTGTCACCTGCGATGCTGAAGATCATATTTACTGGAATACGGACCTGCTCGTTGATGGACCGCAGATTGTCAAAATCGGAAAGAACCTTCCGGTGCCGGAGGGCTGCGAGATCATTGACGCGACGGATAAGTTTGTGTATCCGGGTCTGGTCAACACGCATCACCATTTTTTCCAGACGTTTGTCCGGAACCTCACAAGCATCGATTATCCGCAGATGACGGTGCCGGAGTGGCTGGATAAGATTTACCACGTGTTCCAGCTCGTGGATGAGGACGTGATTTACTACTCGGCCCTGACGGCGTTTGCAGATCTGGTCAAGCACGGCTGCACAACGGCCTTTGACCATCAGTATTGCTACACAAAGGCGGCGGGCAAGTTCCTGGTGGACCGGCAGATGGACGCCGCGGCGCAGATCGGCATCCGCTATCACGCCGGCCGCGGCACCAACACGTTGCCGCGGGAAAAGGGCAGCACGATGCCGGAAAATATGCTTGAGACGACGGACGAGTTCCTTGCCGACTGCGAGCGGCTGATCGGAAAATACCAGGATGCCTCGCCGTTTTCCATGCACCAGATTGTGATGGCGCCCTGCCAGCCGATGAACTGCTATGAAGACACGTTTGTAGAGACGGTCAAAATGGCGAGAAAATACGGCGTATATATGCACACGCATCTGGGCGAGGGCGAAAACGATATCATTCAGGCCAGATATGGCATGCGTTCGCTCGACTGGTGTGAAAAGATCGGGTTCATTGGCCCGGATGTCTGGTATGCGCATGGCTGGGAGTGGACGCCGGAGGAGTATGCGCGCATTGGCCAGGCGGGGAGCGGCGTGTCGCATTGCCCGGGGCCCGCGGTTCTCGGCGGTTTCCCGATTCTGAACATTGGGGATATGCTCAAAAAGGGCGTGACGGTCAGCCTGGGCTGCGACGGCTCAGCGACGAACGACAGCTCGAACCTTCTCGACTCGCTGCGTATGGCGTATCTCATGCAGGCATACTTCAGCAAGCAGCGCGGCGGGTGCACATCGGCTGCGCAGATGCTGCGGGTCGCGACAATCAACGGTGCGAAGACGCTTGGCCGGACCGATCTTGGCAGCCTGGAATGCGGAAAGGGCGCGGATCTGTTCCTCGTGGACATTTCCAAACTGGAGTACAGCGGAACGCTGCATGATCCGCAGGGGCTTCTGGCGCGCTGCGGCGTGACGGACCGGGTGTGGATGACGATGATCAACGGAGAGGTTGTTTACCGGGACGGAACGCTCACGGGCGTGGACGAGCAGGAGCTTGCGCGGGCAGCGGAGAGGACGTGCACGCGCGTGCTGCGCAGCAAAGTGTCCTATTTCCCGGCATTTGAAGCATAATACAAAAACCGCCGCAGATGCTGAAAGCATCTGCGGCGGCGATTCGTTTTTATGATACAAAATCGGCCAAAATCCGGCGCAGGTGCGTGTGCTGCGCCTGGGTCAGAATAATTTTGCCGTGCTCAATGCAGATGATGCCCTCTTCCTCCAGCGCATCGAGCTGGCGGAAAAGCGTGCGGAGGCTGATGTTGAGATTCTGCGCCATGGCTTCGCGTTTGACAGGAAGCCGGAACGGAAAGTGCGCGCCGTCTCCGCTGTGATAGAGATAGAGCAGGATCCGGTCGCGGATGTTATGCAGCAGGAGAAGGTCGTTTTCATCCATGATACGCAGCACATGGAGGCTGAGAAACTGCAGATTCAGCATGCACAGCACGTTGGAGTGCCGGAGCATGTACAGATACTCTTCGCTCGGAATGCAGAGGTATGCGCAGTCGGACAGGCAGCGCTGCGTGGTAACATAGCAGGTGTAGGCAGGGGAGAGGGATTCGAGCAGGCCGAAGATCTGGACAGGATTGGAGGCCGCGGCGCTGAGCTGGCGGCCGAAGGGTGTGATCTTTTCGGCGCTGCAGGAGCCGTCGAGCAGCACATAGACGCCGGAAACCGGAGCGCCGCTGACGGTAAGGGACGAGCCCTTTGCCGCGTGCAGAACCGGAACATGGGCATCCTGAAGCATTTTTGCGCAGGCGGCGGGGAGCGGATACTGATAATCTTCGGAGAGAATATAGAGCAGGACGTGTATCAAAGTATCAGACATAAAAAACCTTTCTAAAAAAGTGACAAATGGCATTTTTTAATGTGCGCTCTAATGCTATCATATTTCTGCAAAAGCCGCAATGTCAAAATGACGCGGTTTGCGCAAAAATTTGAAGTTCGGGGGCATTATCATGCTGAACATTACGAGTCTGAAGCGCGATGTGGAGAGCATCCTCACCGATACCGCGCTGACGAATGAACAGCAGGCAATGAATCTCTCGGCTGTACCGCTGAATTACGTGGAGTTTTTTGATACGACCGCGGCGTTTCGGGAGCTGAATGAGGCTGGTTGCCTGTGCACGATGTCGGAGGGCAATGTGACGTATAATCCGCGCTACACGCTGCCTGATTATGAAAAGCTGCTGCGCGAGGGCTGCAAGTTTTTGCGGCTCGACCCGCCGGATAACCTGTTTGACGCCATCCAGACGCTGGAGATGTTTTACCGGCACATCCCGTCGGTCACGCACTACCCGGTGTATCTTGGCTCCGTGGATAAAATGCTCGAGCCGTTTATGGACGATCCGGACGCAGAGCGTCTGATGCGGAGCTTCCTGGTCTTCCTGGACCGCACGATTCCCGATTCCTACTGCCATATGAATCTCGGCCCGGAGGCCACGCGCGCCGGACGGATGATTGTAAAGCTGCAGACGCAGATGAAAAATGCCATCCCGTCGATTACGCTTCTGTATGATCCGGACATTACGCCGGACGATTTTGCGCAGGAGTGCGTGCAGTGCGCGCTGGCCTGCGCAAAGCCGAGCTTTGCAAATCACAAGGAATATAGCAAGCTGTATGACACACCGTATGGTGTGGCCAGCTGCTACAACGCGCTGCCGATCGGCGGCGGCTCGTTCACGCTTTCACGCGTGGTGTTGAGCCGTCTGGCGGCCAGAGCAAAAGACAGCGAACACTTTATCAATGATCTTCTGCCGCACGCGGTGGCGACGCTTTGTGAATATATGGAGCAGAAGGTGGAGTTCCTGGTGGAAAAGAGCCAGTTCTTCCGCTCCAACTTCCTGGTGCAGGAGGGCTTTTTGCAGCTCGACCGGTTCACGGCCATGCTCGGCGTGGTCGGCATGAATGAATGCGTGAACCTTCTGATGCAGAAGGAAGGAAAAGACGACCGCTACGGCTACAGCGAGGCGGCCGATGCGCTGGCAAAGAAAATTCTTGAAAAGCTGCAGGAATGCAACGCCGCGTTCACCAGCAAATACTGCGCCTGCACGGACCATCATTTCTCCCTGCACGCGCAGGTCGGCATTGACTCCGATATCGGCATCAGCCCCGGCGTGCGTATCGCCATCGGCTCGGAGCTGCCGCTCTATGAGCATCTGCGCCACTGCGCGAAGATGCATCCGTACTTCACCTCCGGCGTGGGCGATATTTTCCCGTTCGACGAGACGGCAAAGCGCAATCCCGCGGCAATCGTGGATCTGATCAAAGGAAGCTTTGCGCAGGGCATGCGGTATTTCTCCACCTACTGCTCTGACAGCGATGTCATCCGCATCACGGGCTATCTTGTCAAGAAGTCGGATATCGCAAAGCTCGACGCCGGCCAGGCCGTCCCGCAGGCAAACGCCTTCTGGGGCTACGGCGAGGTGAAAAACGGCAAGGTTTACGATCGGAAGGTGCGGCATCTGTAATGGCGATCGTCAATCGGATTTTACACAGCAGTGTGGTCGACGGACCCGGCAACCGGGCGGTGGTGTTCCTGCAGGGGTGCAATTTCGCCTGTTCGTACTGCCACAATCCGGAGACCATTCACTGCTGCACAAATTGCGGCGCGTGCGTCGCGAAATGTCCCGCAGGTGCGCTGTCTATCGAGGACGGCAAAGTTTCCTGGAACGAGACGCTTTGCTGCAGCTGTGATACGTGCATCCACATCTGTCCGAATCTTGCCTCCCCGCGGACGACGGTTATGAGCGCGCAGCAGGTGATGGAGCAGATTCTGCCGGATGTGCCGTTTATCCGCGGTATTACCGTCTCCGGCGGCGAGTGCTCGCTGCAGCGCGATTTTGTGCTGGAGCTGTTCCGTATGGCAAAAGAACACGGCCTGTCCGCGCTCATGGATTCCAACGGCAGCTACGACTATGCGTCTGACCCGGAGCTCATGGAGGTCTGCGACGGCGTGATGCTGGATGTCAAGGCGTTTGACACGAAGGCACATGAGGCGCTGACCGGCTGCGGCAACGACATGGTGCTGGAAAACGCAGTGTATCTTGCCAAGACCGGAAAGCTCGAAGAAATCCGGACGGTCATTGTGCCGGACGTTCTTCCGAACAGCCAGACGGTTGAAAAAATCACGGCGCTGCTCCGGCCCTATTTGACAACGCGCTCTATCCGCTATAAAATCATTGCTTACCGGAAATTTGGTGTCCGCCCGCCGTATCAGGCGCAGTTCCGTTCGCCCACGGCGGAGGAAATGCAGGGCTATTACCGGATTGCCGCAAACAATGGCTTTACGGATATCGTTCTGATCTGAGACGTATATTTTCCAGCGCGGCTGGATGATATAAAGATTTTTAGGAGGTACTCTACACATGAAAAAGTTTGTATCGCTTCTGTTGGCTATGCTGATGCTGCTGAGCGTGCTTACGGCCTGCGCATCCAAGCCGGCCAGCACCGATAGCCAGACAGCACAGGACACGCAGACAACTGAGACGACGGAGCCGGCAGAAGAAACCGAAGCTGACTCCACCACCGAGGAAGAGCAGCCCGCAGAAACGGCTTCCAGCACCTCGGAAGGCAAGCGTGTTGTTTTCCTGGTCAACGGCAACCTGGGCGACAAGGGCTTCTATGATTCCTGCGCTGAAGGCATTGAGCGTCTGGGCAGCGATTACGGCTGCGAGATCAAGATCATCGAGATGGGCCGTGACGAAACCGCTTACGAGACCTATTTCCGTGATGTTTCCGAGCAGAACTGGGACCTGATCGTCGCTTGCACCTGGTCTGTCCAGGAAGTGTTCGAAGAGGTTGCAGCCGACTATCCCGATCAGCAGTATCTGTTCATCGACGGTGAAATTTCTTCTCCGAACATGATGGGCATCACCTTCCGCGCCTATGAGACCGCCTTTATGGCAGGCTGCCTGGCCGCGCTTGAAATCGACAATGCTGCCGGCAACATCGATCCCGAGCAGAAGATCGCCGGCTTTGTCGGCTCCATGGACAGTGCCGCCATCAATGACTTCCTCGTTGGCTACATCGAGGGCATCCAGTATATCGACGACTCCATCAAGGTCATCACGTCCTATGTCGGCTCGTTCGAAGACGTTGCTACCTGCCTTGAAATGACCACCCAGGTCTACAACCAGGGCGCGCAGGTTGTCTACGCTCCGGCTTCCCAGAGTATTGTCGGCGCTGTGACGGCTTCCAAGAACTGCAACAAGATGCTCATCGGCTGCGACACGGACCTTTACACCATGCTCGTTGACACTGATCCGGAGCTGGTTGCAAACGTTGTTTCCTCTTCGCTGAAGAAGATGGGCGACGCCATCGTCCTGGCTGCTACCGGCCTATGGGACGGCAGCAAGTCCACCGGTGAGACCTACTCCATGGGCCTTGCAGAGGGCGCTGTCGGTCTGGCTGACAACGACAACTTCCAGGCTCTGACTACCGAAGAGACCCGCGCACAGCTTGAGGACATCGTATCCAAGGTCGTCTCCGGCGAGATCACGGTCGACACGGCTTACACCATGGAAACCGCAGAAGTGGCAGCTCTGCGTGAATCCGTCAAGCCCTGATTGCATTTCATAAGATTCCCGAACAGGGGCAGCTTAGGTTGCCCCTGTTCTTATCTAAAAACTGATTGGAGGAGCGTACATGCAAGAGTTGGAAGCACTGCGCATGGAGCATATCACAAAAGTCTATTCCAATGGTGTTGTCGCAAATAATGGGATTGATTTCTGCGTCAGACAAGGAGAAATCCATGCGTTATCCGGTGAAAACGGCGCCGGTAAATCGACATTGATGAAGCTCCTCTTCGGCGAAGAGCAGCCGACGCGCGGAGAAATCTATATCAACGGAGAAAAGGTGCAGATCACCTCACCGACAAAGGCCATCGAGCTCGGAATCGGCATGGTGCACCAGCACTTCATGCTTGTGCCGTCGCTGTCTGTGGTCGAAAATATGATTCTCGGTCTGGAGCCGAGGAAGGGAATTGTCATCGACCAGAAGCTCGCAGAGCAGCGCGTCGTTGAAATTTCTGAAAAGTATAATCTGAATGTCCCGCCGCGGGCAAAGATCCGTGACCTTTCGGTCGGACAGAAGCAAAAGGTGGAGATCCTCAAGGCGCTGCTCCACGGCGCAAAGATTCTGATTCTTGACGAACCGACGGCCGTTCTGACGCCGCAGGAGACGCAGGAATTGTTCCAGGAACTGAAAGTATTGCGAGATGACGGCTACACGATCATCTTCATTTCACATAAACTCAACGAAGTGCGCGCGCTGTGCGACCGGATTACGGTCATCCGGCGCGGCAAGACCATGGGCGTTTACAACATCGCAGACGTCGACGAGGCGCAGATCTCCCGGCTGATGGTTGGCCGCGACGTTGTGCTGCAGATCGACAAGACGCCTGCCAAGCAGGGGGAAACCGTCCTTTCCGTGAAGGAACTGACGGCGCGCAACATCCTGGGCCAGAAGCGGCTCGACGGCGTGAGCTTCTGCGCCAAGCGCGCGGAGGTGTTCGGCATTGCCGGCGTCGAGGGCAACGGCCAGGGCGAGTTGGTTGAAATTCTCAGCGGCAACCGCGGCTTTGAAGGCGGCGCGGTGGAGCTGTTGGGCAAGGACATCAAGGGGATGGGCCCCCGGCAGGTGCGCAAGCTGAAGGTCAGCTATATTCCAGAGGACCGTATGAGCGTCGGCATGGCGGGCCAGCTTTCCATCACGGAAAATGCGCTGGCCGACAAGAGTGACGATGCACGCTTTGTCAGCAAGCTCGGCCTTCTTCGCAGAAAGAATATCCGCGAATACGGCAGAGAGATGGTTTCGCAGTATCAGGTTGTCTGCAAGTCTCCGGATGTGAGCATTTCAAGCCTCTCCGGCGGCAACATTCAGAAGGTCGTTCTGGCGCGAGAGCTGTCCAGCACGCCCGAGATTGTCATTGCCGACCAGCCGACGCGCGGCGTTGACGTCGGCGCGACGGAGTTTATCCGCAAGGAGCTTCTGAAGCTGCGCGACAGCGGCAAATGTGTCATGCTGGTTTCGTCAGATCTCAACGAGCTGCTTGGTCTGGCGGATCGTCTGATTGTGCTGTGCGGCGGCAAGATTGCCGCTTATTTCCCGGACACAAAGGCTGTGACAGAGGAGATGCTGGGCCGTTACATGCTTGGCATTGAGCGCCAGACAGATGAGCAGATCGCGGAGGTAGCAAAATGAGCAATAAAAAAATCAATTTGCTGGTGGACAGCGTCAAGCTGCTGATGATCCTGCTCATCGCGCTTGCCATGATTGCAGTCATCATTTTTTTGGTGAGCGATGAGCCCGGAAACGCACTGTATAATTTCTTCATCGGCCCGTTTTTGTCCATGCGCCGCATCGGTAACATCGTTGAGGGTGCGTGCCCGCTGATTTTTACGGCGCTGGCTGTGATGCTGATCTTCGGCGCTGGCCAGTTCTCCATGATTTCCGAAGGCTCCTTCTTCCTTGGAACCTCGGCGGCGATGGTGGTATCCCTGGCAATCACGCTTCCGGCGGGCGTGCATATGGTTGTGGCACTGCTGGTCGCGGCGGCAGCCGGCGCGCTGGCTGCGGCGGTTCCGGCGTTTCTCAAAAAGCTCTGGAATGTCAGCGAAGTCGTCACGTCGATCATGCTGAACTATGTCATCCAGTTCTTTGCAATCTATCTTGTGACCTATCACTTCCGTGAGCTCGGCAACTCGTCTCTTTGCTCCTGGAAGCTGACGGAAACAAGTATCATTCCGAAAATCATTCCGGGCACAAACATTCATCTCGGCGTTGTCTTCGCCGTGGTCTGCAGCGTTCTGTGCTGGGTCCTCATCTACCGTTCGCGCTTTGGCTACCGGCTGCGGCTGACGGGCGAAAACGCCTCGTTTGCCCATTATGTCGGCCTGAATGAGACGGGCATCATGGTCGGCGCGCAGATGATCGCGGGTGCGATCGCCGGTCTTGGCGGAGGCGTGGAGCTGCTCGGCATGTACAACCGCTTCAAATGGACGGCCAGCCCCGGATACGGCTGGACCGGCATTGTCGTTGCGCTTCTGGCCAAGGACAATCCTCTGATGGTTCCGCTGAGCGCCTGCTTTATCGCCTACATCAACACCGGCGCAAACATCATGTCAATGAACAGTGACGTGAGCAGCGAGGTCGCCCAGATCATTCAGGCGGTCATTATGCTGCTGATTGCCTCCGGCGCGCTGCTGCAGCGTTGGCGTCAGAAGCTGATTGTCGAGGCGGCAGAAAAAGAGCAGGCTGCAGCGCAGCCGAAGCCGTGAGAGGAGGAAGCGTATGTCCATTATCTTAAAAAACATTTTCAGTGTTGAATTTGTCTATATGTGGATCCGCGTTGTAACGCCGATCCTGCTTCCCGCGCTGGGCGGCAGCCTCTGCAATCAGGCAGGCGTTGTAAATCTCGGCCTGGAGGGCATGATGCTTCTGGCGGCGCTGGGCGGTGTGCTCGGCGGCGCGTTCGGCGGAAGCCTGTTCTGGGGCCTGGTCGGAGGGCTTGGCGTTGCACTGCTGGTCAGCCTTGTGTTTGCCTATTTCCATCTGAATCTGAAGGCGAACGCCGTCCTCTGCGGCACGGCCATCAACACCTTTGCCGCCGGTGCAACAGTCATGCTGCTTTATACCATCACCAGCGAAAAGGGCACGAGCTCGTCTCTGAAGAGCTTCTCGTTCCCGACAGTGCACATTCCGCTGATTGAAGACATTCCGGTGCTCGGCAAAATCATCTCAGGCCACAACCTGATTACCTATCTGGCGTTCCTTGCCATTTTTGTGGTCTGGTTCATCCTGTATAAGACGCCGCTCGGCCTTCGGAGTCGTTCGGTGGGCGAAAATCCGGCGGCGGCGTCCTCGGTCGGCGTCAACGTCAACAAGACGCGCTACATTGCGATTTTGCTTTGCGGCATTCTGACGGGCCTTGGCGGCATGTATATGTCGATGGGCTATATCGGCATGTTTACGCGCGACATGGTAGCCGGCCGCGGCTTTATCGCGCTGGCCGCGGCGGCGATGGGACAGTCCACACCGCTCGGCGTGTTCCTCTCGTCCATGGTCTTCGCATTCTTTGACAGCCTGTCCAATACGCTGCAGCTGCTGGCAATTCCCTCGCAGTTCATTGATATGCTGCCGTATGTGGCGACGATTCTGGGTCTGACCATTTTCTCGATCTGCAAGCAGCAGAAGGCAAAGGCTGTGCGCCTGAACTGATACGGGAAAACGTTACATAGAAAAAGGAGTTTATAGAAATGATAAAAATGCTGATCGACTGCGATACCGGCATTGATGATTCCATTGCGATTCTGTTCGCCCTGAAGCGGCCCGATGTGCGCGTTATGGGCATTATCACCGGCTTCGGAAATACAACCGCGGAGCAGGCGGCGGAAAACAGCATCCGTCTGGTGCATCTGGCAAAGCCCGGCTATGAAGTACCGGTTGCAATCGGCGCCGGCCGCCCGCTCAATGGCGAATGGGACGGCCCGGTGCCGCACATCCACGGCAAAAACGGCGTCGGCGAGGCGCAGCTCCCGGCTGTCGGCCAGAAGCCGGTCAAGGAGCCGGGCCACGAGTTTATTGTGCGCATGGCGCGGGAAAACCCGGGCGAGCTGACGTTGGTGACGCTTGGGCGTATGACGAATCTTGCGCAGGCGCTGCAGCTGGAGCCGAACCTTCCGAAGCTTCTGAAAAATGTTGTGACCATGGGCGGCACTGTGAAGGTGAGCGGCAACGCTTCGCCCGTTTCGGAGGCCAATATCATCGGCGACCCCGAAGCTGCAGATATGGTCATGATGGCGGGCTTTGATCTGACGATGATCGGTCTGGACGTTACGATGAAAACGCGCCTGACCCTTCGCCATATCCAGGCGCTCGATCACTATTGCGCAGAAGAAAACCGGCCCATCTGTGAGTACATCAAGCAGGCGCTGCACTTCTATTACCGCTTCAACCGCGTGCAGAATAACTGCATCGACGACTGCCCGGTGCACGATCCGCTGGCCGTGCTGGTTGCAGTGGACCCGAGTCTTGTGATGATGCGCAAGATGCGCGCGCGCGTGGAATGCGGCGGCACGTACTGCCGCGGTATGATCGTGACAGACGTGCGCGAAGAGCCGTTTGACGCGCCGTTTACAACGTTCTGCATGGATGTGGAAGGCGAGAAGGCGGCTGCCGAGCTCATCACCACGTTCATGGATCAGACCTACGCTTACCCCGTCGGATAATCAGTCATCAAAACAAGGGCACTTCCTTTTTTGGGAAGTGCCCTTCTTGCGTCCGCAGAGCTTTTCCGGAATTTCTTGATTTTACATCAATAATCCCATATTCATACAAAAACGGGCGTAATTACAAAAAAGAACCACGGGATGTTAAGAAAATGTCAAGAAAAGTCTGGCAATTTCCGTCGTAAAATAGTACAATAAACAATATCTGCCGGCGGAAAATGGCCTGCTTTCCGGTACGATTGTGTTTGATACAATGACATGGCCAGCAGGCGGCCAAGGCTGTCCGCGTGGGCTACGTGAACGCAATCACATATGAAGAAGAGTATGAGGGCGGGTATAAGACCGGCGCGGGCTATGAATACCTCCAGAAGATTTCCTCTGTGACCGGCTGGGAGTATGAATACGTTCACGGCTCGTTCAAGGAATGCTACGATATGCTGGTCAGCGGCGAGATTGACCTGTTCGGCGATCTGAGCGATTTTGACGGCTGCCGCATCGGCGTGACGGCCGACAGCTATCAGCTGGATCTTTTGGTGCAGTGGTTGGCGGAAAATGAAATTTCGGCAGAGGTTGTTCCACTTCACGGCTACAATGAGCTGATGGACGCGCTGGACGCGGGTGAGGTGGAGACGATTGTAACGCCTGACCTTTCCATTGCCTACGGCTATGTGCCGTTGGTGGATATCGGCTCAAGCGACTATATACTTCGGCGTCTCCAAGCAGCGGCCGGATCTTCTGTCGGAGCTGAACCGCGCGCAGCGCGAGATTCAGCGCAATGAATTTGACTATAACGGCGCGTTGACGCGCAAGTATCACAGCCAGACTACCAGCGCCATCAGCCTGTCCGAGTCGGAAAGCGACTGGATGGCTGGGCGCGGCAATGTTCTGCATTTGGGCTTGCTGGACGACAAACAAGAAGCGAGATCAACGAGCATGAATAAAATTTTCTCGCCGGTAGGATTACGCAGGACAATAGGAATGGATTTGACACGAAATATAAAGAAAATCGGTTGAAATCATACGATTTCAACCGATTTTTGTTTCACTTTCACGACACTATAAATGAATAATAAGCGTCGCGATTTCGGAAAGGAAGATAGTGTGAAAGAAACCCATCAGGGGTTTCTTTCGCGTTCAATTCCCGCCGTAGGCGACGGTCTGCGAAGCAGACCGCTCTCGGACCAATAAAAAAGACACGCCGTAGCGTGTCTTTTTTTATTGGTCCGAGTGACTAGATTCGAACTAACGGCCTCTTGAACCCCATTTTCATATTCCGTTTTCCCTATGGTGGTACACGGGTGCACGCGAAAGACCGGAAAGTCCTGTAATTTCAATGACTTTTGCCCCAAAATCTGAAAAATCAAAGAAACTCTCTGCTAAAGTCAAAAATCGTAAAAAATGAAAAACTGTTAGAAATGTGTTAGAAAGAAAGTCTGCTGTTATCGATGAAAAGCCCACCCTACGGCGCAAAAAACATGCGCCGCAGGGTGGGCAATTTCTTTATGTGGCAGGCGGGAAAAACGCCTGTTCAATCCTGCTTTCATCAAAAGCGTTCAAACGTAAGACCTTGTATCCGACCGCCTGCAAAACTGTATCGACGAATTGATCTCGTTCTGACCGGTCTGGAGCATTATGACTGCCATCGTCCAATTCGATAATAAAACGAGCGACCAACTTGCTGTCGCACAGAACAAAGTCAACGTGCTTTGCCTGCACTTTGTAGAAATAGGTTTTGTATTTCGGCTGATTTTTTACCGGTTCCAGCAGGTCAAGCAGACGGACTTTTGTAAAAACAGTCATATTTTTCTTTGCTGCAAAGCTGCTTAATTGCCGGTAGAATGCCTTTTCATTTATCGTTAAGAGCCATTTTTTCTGATAAGCCTTGTCGTATGGCAACGTATCTGCCTCATTCTGCGATGCAGCATCTGACCGTTCATATCCTGATGGATTGTTTTGCGGCGGTGTCCGCTGAAAACGATAGTTTCTATGCCACCTGCTGGAACCACGAGAAGATAAAAGCAGCGCAAGAACAGCCAGTATTAGGAGCAGAAAAAGCAGTTCCATGTTACGGTGCATTCCTTTCACAAATATTTTGACTCTGTCTTATGACAGGACATCTTTGAAAATAATATACCCTATCATTTGTCCTGAGTCAAGACAAACGGAGGGATACGACGTGGCTAGAATTGTGGACGGAACGGAAATGAACATGATTGGAGACAAGCTGCGGGCGCTTCGGACAGCAAACGGATGGAGCCAGCAGACAGTATCTGATAAGCTGGAAATGCTTGCAATTTATGTATGCCGCGGTTCTATTTCCAGAATCGAGGATAAGCAGCGCACAGTGACGGACATTGAGCTTTACGGGCTGTCACAGGTGTTTCATGTACCCGTGACATATTTCTTTCCAGAATAACATAACAGCCGCAGACGTGCCAGAGACGCGCCAGCGGCTGTTTTCTTTTGCAACCTGCAAAATTTGCAAAACCTACCGGTCAGGCAATACGCGAGAGCGAAGCGGCTCGCGTGTATGCAGCCCCCGCGCGCCCTACCGCACTAGCAGATTTGCAGAAGTGTCGGTGCGTTGCAGAAGACCGCCCTATGGGAACCTGCACCACCTTGGAAGTCCCCGCGCTGCAGGCGCGGCAAAAATGGAGTTACTCCAAAATACTCCTTGACAAGAGTTACTCTGCGTGCTATCCTCATTGCATGGAGGTGACAAAAGATGCCATCAGATAAGAAACGAATCAACCTGACGGTTCCGGATGATGTTTACGAACTGTTGCAGGAATACAAGAAAAATGCCTGTATTTCCAACGATGCAACGGCTTGCTTGCAGTTGATTATTTTGCAGTTGAAAGCTGAAGCCGGAAAGCAGGCAGTAATGAAGCTTTTTGAAAACGTGCCATTGGAGCGGTTGCAGCAAATCTCTAATGAAGGTTTAAGCTTTCTGAAAGAACACCTCTAAGGACAGGGAAGTATTACCCTGTCCAACAATGTAAGTTGTGTACACCTACCCACCATAGAATCATCAGAAATAATAGAATATGTTTTTGAAGATGAATTGTAATTTTGAAAGGAGATGATTCTCAACAGTTAAAAGGAGGAATTATGCCAAGAAATAAGGCGTATCGCAAGTTTCAGTTGACGTTCAATAACCCGCAGGAACATGGATTCGACCATGAAACCATCAGAAGCATATTGCAGGATATTTCCGGTATCGTCTATTGGTGCATGTGCGACGAAGAAGGTTCGACGTATCACACACATTTGTACGTCGCATTTGAAAACGCCAAAGAGTTTTCCATGATGCAGCGCCGCTTTTATGGTGCGCACATTGAAGCCGCCAGAGGTACGCACCAGGAAAACAGGGATTATATCCGCAAAGAGGGCAGATGGCGCGACAGCGAAAAGTCCGAGACAAACAAGCCAGAAACGTTTGAAGAATCTGGAGAACTGCCGGAGGAATCCGACCGCCGCGTTAAGCAGACGGAGAAAATCATGTCTATGCTGCATGACGGCGCAACCGATGCAGAAATTTTGCGGGAATGTCCGGGCGCAATGTTGCATCTGCCACGAATTGAACAAGCCCGCCAGACACTGCTGGAAGAGGAACAACGCACGAAATTCCGCGAATTGACAGTGACGTATATCTGGGGCGAGTCTGGTGTAGGTAAAACACGAAGTGTCATGGAAAAACACGGATATGAAAATGTCTACCGGGTAACAAATTATGTGCACCCTTTTGATGGCTACAAAGGACAAAAGGTAATTCTTTTTGACGAGTTCCGTTCTAGTTTGCCGTTAACGGAAATGCTTTGCTATCTGGACGGCTATCCAGTGCCGCTGCCTTGCCGCTATGCTGACCGCATGGCATGTTATACGGAAGTCTATATTATCAGCAACATTCCGTTGGAGAAACAGTACCCCAATGTACAGCTGGAAGAACCGGCGAGCTTTGACGCTTTCAAACGCCGTTTGACGTCCGTATATCGAATGCTGCCTACCTTGCCGAACGGTGAGCCGTTTTAAGGAGGCAGGCGGATGCTGAACGACTACCGCGACGTACTCACGCCGGACGAGCTTGCAAAGGTGCTTGGCGTAAGCCAGAAATCCGCCTATCGCCTGCTGCACGAGCGTGTGATAGGTTACAAACGGATTGGAACGAAATATCTGATTCCCAAAGT